>JAJYAB010000395.1 GCA_021779775.1 Actinomycetes bacterium | reverse complement strand
GTCGGAGCTCATGCGGTCACCCTCACACGCGGGTCGAGCGCCGAGTACGCGAGGTCGGCGATCAGGTTGAACACGACGGCGCTGATGGCGACGACGATGAACGTGCCCATCACGGGGTTGGGGTCCTGCCGCTGCAGCCCTTGGATGAACAGCTGCCCCATGCCCTTGATCGAGAACACGTTCTCCGTGATGACCGCGCCACCCAGCAGCTGGCCGATGTCGAACGCGACGACGGTCGCCAGCGGGATGAGCGCGTTGCGGAACGCGTGCCGCGTGACGACGACCCGCTCCGACAGGCCCTTGGCCCGCGCGGTGCGCACGTAGTCCTGGCCCATCACCTCGAGCATCGAGGCCCGCGAGTACCGCGTGTAGGACGCGAGCGAAATGAGCAGCAGCGCCGTCGTCGGCAGCACCAGGTGGCTGAACTTGTCGAGGCCGGTGATCCAGAAGTCGCCCTGCAGGTTGGGGATCGACGCGCCGATCGTGCCGATCGGGCGGCCGTTGGCGACGGACACGTACTGGGGCCAGCTCTTCATGAACCGGTCCAGCAGCACCAGGCCGGCCACGAGGAAGCTCGTCAGCGCCGCCGCCTTCATCGACTGGGAGCGGTCGTAGCCGCCCATCAGCCAGCCGACCAGCAGGCCGGCGGCCACGGCCGCCAGTCCGAGCAGGACGAGGATCCAGAACGACGCGTGGTCGAGCACGGGGCGCAGCGCGTACATCGCGACGACGCCGAGCGCCACCGTGATGAGCGACGAGTACAGGGCCTTGCGGTGCTGCAGGCCGGCCAGCAGCACCGTGACGCCGACGGCGATCACCACGCCGAACACGATGACCAGGGGTGCGCCGAGGCCCGGGTACTGGAACCACTTGGAGGCCTCGAGGTAGAGCACCACGGCGACCGCGGCCGCGGCCGCGATGACGAACGTCAGCCCACGGCGCCGCCATGTGCCGCCGATGATCAGCGCCCACACGACCCCGCTGAGGAGGGCGATGACGAGAATCGCGGTCACGCTGACCTTCGGGTCGCCGAGGAAGTCGTTGAACTTGATGGCGCCGAACTCCTTGAGGAGCACCGCGACCCAGAAGCTCGGCAGCGAGAAGAAGAGGAAGGTGAAGAACGTCACCGTGTAGTCGAAGCCGGAGTACTGCCGCAGCGCGGTGACGATGCCGATCGCGACGCCGATGACGATGGCCAGCAGGATGGCCGCGGTCACCAGCTGGAGCGTCGAGGGGATCGCGGACCCGAGGGCCGCGGTCACCGGCTGGCCGGAGATCGTCTTGCCGAGGTCGCACTTGCCGGGGACGACGCACTTGACGGCGCCCGAGAGCCACACGAAGTAGCGCGCCGGCGCCGGGACGTTGAGGTGCAGCAGCGCGATGCGCGCCGCCATGAGCTGTTCCTTGTTCGGCTTGTTCGACGTGCGGTACTCGGCGAGCGGGTCCCCGGAGACGGAGACCAGCATGTACACGAGGAACGACGCCCCGAGCAGGATGAGCAGCGACACCCCGAGGCGTCGCAGCAGGTAGGAGGCCATCAACTTCTCGCTCTCGCGCGAACGGCACGCCGTTGTGCGGCGCGACCGCGCGGGTGGCCGCGGCGGACCGCAGCCGTGTGGACGGGGGACTCGCCGGTGCCGGGGCAGACGGCGAACTGGGACACGACTCTAGCGTCTCGGTGGCTGGACCCGGACCAGAAGGACGGACGGACGGCGCCGGGAGGGGTCAACCCTCCCGGCGCCGTCCTGGGTCACACGGGTGGAACGGTCAGCTCACGATCACTTGCTGATCGTCCACTCCCACGTGTTCCACCACACACCGGACTGCGTGGCGTTGTACGCGTCCATGCCGCCGACCTTGTCGGAGACGGCGTTGACACCCGGCGACTGGAACAGCGGCAGGCCGTACGCGTCGGGGAACAGCAGCGAGTCGATCTGCGACTGCAGGTCGGTCTGCTTGGCGGAGTCGAGCTCGACCGTCAGCTGGTCGCAGAGCTGGTCGACCTTCGGGTTGGAGTACCCGTTGTAGTTGCCGCCACCGTTGGTCTTGTACAGCTGCGGCGTGCCCGAGACGCCGACACCCGGCTGGACCCAGCCGAAGATCGACGCGTCGTAGGTGCCGTCGCCAAGGATCCCGCCCCACTTGTCCTTCGGCTGGCCGTCGTCGACGACGTTGAAGCCGGCCTGGGTCGCGGACTGCGCGATCAGCGTGTACGCGTTCAGGCGGTTCGGGTTGTCCTTGTTGTACATGATCTTGACGGTCGGCTTGGTGACGCCGGCCTCCTGGAGCAGCTTCTGCGCCCCGGGGATGTCGACGGCGCTGTAGTCGGCCGAGCCGTTCTTGGCGACGTCCGGCGCGTAGGCCGCCTGGGCCGGCACGAAGATCTGCGAGTTGAGGACCTTCGCGTTCGGGTTCTGCGGCGTGACGATCGCGTCGAGGATCTGCTGGCGCGGGATCGTCTTGAGGAACGCCTGGCGCACCTTGAGCGCCTTGGCGGCGTCGCCACCGTAGGTCGCCGGGTCGAAC
>JAJYAB010000394.1 GCA_021779775.1 Actinomycetes bacterium | reverse complement strand
GGGCGCACACGTCACCGATCCTGACGTTCGTCGGCCTGCTGGCTGGTGTCGGGTTGGCGGTCTTGGCGGTGGTCGTACAGGTGCGCAGGTACCTGTGACTGCCGGCGACGTGCCGCCCGCCGGAGCACACCGCCGATGATCAACGTCTTCTCGCACTTCTCGGTGCCGCAGCTGTCGCGGCTGGCGCGGCGCACGTCGCTCGCCGGGTTGGCCGTCGGCGCTGTGGGCCTCGTGGGCCTGGTGTTCGGCGGCTACCCGTGGGCCGGTGTGGGGCTGTGCCTCGGCCTGGCCATGGCGCTCGGCAATTTCCGGCTGATCTCGGCGGCGACGGTCAAGGCCAGTGCCTCCGAGCGCGAGGACAAGCGGCGCCCGCTGGTGGTCAACACCCTGGGCCGGATGGCCACCATCAGCGTCGTCGCCCTCGGCCTCGTGTTCCTCGACCGCCAGGTCGGCTTCGGCACGCTGGTCGGTCTGGCGGTGTTCCAGTTCCTGATGATCGCCAACGTCGTCGTGACGATGCTGCGCGACCCCAGCTTCACCGGGGCGGCCGCCGGAGGTGACGCCTGATGGGCACGCTGGCGGCCGCCGGCGCGGTGCGGATGCTGGCTACCAACATCTCGGTCGGCGAGCACGTGAAGAAGACCGTGTTCGGGCTGACGTTGAACGTCGACACCATCTGGGCCACCGGTGTCGCCATGGCCATCGTCATCGGCATGGGTCTGGTCCTGCGCCGTAAGGCGACCAGCGGCGTGCCGGGCAAGCTGCAGCTGACCTGGGAGCTGGGCGTCGGTGCCGTCCGCCAGCAGGTGGAGGGATCCGTCGGGCCGCGGGGCGCATCCGTCGTCCCCCTGGCGGTCGCTCTGTTCGTGTTCATCCTGGTGGCCGACTGGCTCTCGGTCTTCGGGATCGGGTCGAAGTACGAGTGGCTGGCCCCGCCGACCGGCGACATCAACCTGACCCTCGCTATGGCGATCATCGTCATCGTGCCGGTGCACATCGCCGCCTTGCGGACCCGGGGCCCCGGCGGCTATGTGAAGCACTACTTCCGGCCGTACAAGGTCCTGTTCCCCGTGAACCTCATCGAGGAGATCGCCAAGCCGGTCACCCTGGCGCTCCGGCTGTTCGGCAACCTGCTTTCCGGCGGGCTCATGCTCACCCTGATTGCCGCCCTCGGCGTGTGGTCGATCGCCCACGTGCCCGTCGGCAATATCCTCGCCATCGGCCTGGACCCCGTGTGGAAGCTGTTCGACCTCCTGATCGGGGCCATCCAGGCGTTCATCTTCGCCCTGTTGACCATCCTCTACTTCGACACGGCGATGAGCACCGACCACTGACCCCAGGCTTGGCGCCAGGACGGCACCCGGCACACGTCACCAATCGACGGCAACACCCAAGGAAAGAAGGAGCACCTCTGATGGCAGCGGATACCGGTCTCGACCACGCGATCTCCCTGGCCGGCGCCATGGTGGGCGGCGGCCTGCTGATGGGGGGGGGCGCCGTCGGCGCCGCCATCGGCGACGGCCTGGCCGGCAGCCAGACGATCGCCGGCGTCGCCCGCCAACCCGAAGCGCAGGGCCGGCTCTTCACGATCATGTTCCTGACGGTGGGCTTGGTGGAGGCCATGTACTTCATCAACCTCGCCTTCACCGCCCTGTTCGTCTTCTCCCTCTACAAGAAGTCCTGAGTTGCATAACCTTGGCCGTCCCGGCACCCCCGCCGGGCTGCCGCATGCCGGGGCCGACCCGGAACGAGGCTGAACACCCATGATCGCCAGCAATTTCCTCATCCCGAACGGCACCCTGATCGTCGAGATCGTCGCCTTCCTGATCGTGCTGTACGTCCTCGGCAAGGTGGTGCTGCCGGTGGTGAACCGGGCGATCGAGGAGCGCCAGGAGCAGATCCGCAGCGCGCTGGAGCAGGCTGACGCGGCGCGCGCCGAGGCCGACGAGTCGAAGGCGCAGCGCCAGGTTGTCCTCGAGGAGGCTCGCCAGCAGGCCCGCGACATCGTCGCCCAGGCCAACACCACCGCCGAGCGGGTACGGACCGAATCCCATGTGCGCGCCCAGCAGGAGTACGAGCGCCTGGTGGCGAGCGCCGACGCCGAGATCTCCCTGGCTCGCCAGCGGGCGGTCGACGAGGTCAGCGCCCAGCTCGGCACCCTGGTCCTGTCGGTCGCCCGCCAGGTCATCGGCCGCGAGGTCGATGCGGCCACCCACCGGGCGCTCATCGACGAGGCGGTGGCCGCCCTGCGGGCCTCGGTCGCCAGCCCGGCTTCCCGGCCCCAGGCCTGAGCGCCGGCAGCGAGGACACACGATGCACCCTTCGTTGCGCGGGTACGCCGTCGCTGTGCTGCAGACGTCGGCGGCCGACGGCTCGACGGCCGGCGTCGCCAGCGAGCTGGCCCAGGTCGGCCGCCTGGTGGCCGGCAACCAGAACCTGTCGAGGGCGCTGACCGACGTCGGGGTGCCGGTGGCTGCCCGCCGCGCCGTGCTGACCGACCTGCTGGAGCGGCAGGTGCGCCCGGCGGCGCTG
>JAJYAB010000393.1 GCA_021779775.1 Actinomycetes bacterium | reverse complement strand
TTCCGATCTTAGTGATACCGCCGAGTGGGCTGCGCTCTGGTGGACCGTCGATCAGCTGCAAGCACGCCTGACCGAAGCGGTGGACGCTCAGCAGACGGCCGATGCCGACGAGCGCCGCTACCCACTGGATGCCTGGCAAGATACGGGCGCCTACCGGCGGTGGCTGGCCGAGCGGCAGCAGCTGGGTCTCGACGAGCTGGGTCTCGACGACCTGGATCCCCGCGATCCGGTGCCGGGGCCGTCGGGACAGGCACCGGTGGCGGTGTTGGTCTGGATCGGCGCCACCGATGCCAACCTGTTGCGGGAGTCGGTCGAGTCGATCGTCCGGCAGACCCACGATGGCTGGCAGCTCTACCTGGTGGGGGCGATTCCTCAGGACCGCCTGGTGCACGACGCGGTGATGCATGCCACATCACACCCCCGGGTCACCCACGTGGATGCGCTGCCGGCCGATCGGCCGGCCGAGCACGGCTGCACATGGGTGATCGTCCTCGAGCCCGGCGACCTGCTTGCCCCATGTGCGCTGGCGCGGCTGGCAACCGTGGCGGCAACGACACCAGACGCCGACGTGGTGTACGCGGACGAGGACTCCGTCGACGTGGCCGGCCAAAGGTCACATCCCGTCTTCAAGCCACAGTGGGCGCCGGACCTCCTGCTGTCATGCCCCTACCTGGGCAGGATGGTCTTCGTACGGCACGTGCTCTGGGCATCGGCGACCGGACCGACATGGACCGGAGCGCACGAGCATCGGGACAACGCAGGAGCTGCCGTCGACGCCTGGTACGAGCTGCTGTTGGCCGTGACGGAGCGGGCCCGGCGGATCGTCCACCTGCCCTTCGTCCTCTACCACCGCCGCCTCGCCCCCACCCGCGGTTGGTACACCGGTCTGCCAGAGTCGCAGGAGGCAGGACGCCATGCCCTCGAACGGGCGCTCCGGCGTAGAGACGACGACGCCTACGTCGAAGACGGCCTGGTGCCAGGCACCTACCGGGTGCGGCGTCCGGTCCGGGGTGAGCCGCTGGTCAGCATCATCATCCCGTTCCGCGACCAAGCAGCCCTCCTCCGCGCGTGCGTCGACTCGCTGGAGAGCCGACCGGGGTACGGCCACTTCGAGCTCGTCCTCGTCGACAACGACTCTGCGGAGCCGGAGACCCAGGCCCTGCTCGACCGCCTGGTCCGACGTCCGGGATACCGCCTCGTGCGGTGCCCAGGGGCGTTCAACTGGTCAGCGATCAACAACGCCGCCGTGGCCGCCTGCGACGGCGACCTGCTCCTCTTCCTGAACAACGACATCGAAGCCCGCCAGCCGGATTGGCTGTCCGCGATGGTGGAGCACGCCCAACGTCCCGGCATCGGCGCGGTCGGTGCCCGCCTGCTCTATCCGAACGCCACGGTGCAGCATGTCGGGACGATCCTGGGGTTGGGAGTCATCGCCGCCCATCTGATGCCGCAGCGGCCCGCCGGACAGCCCGGCTACCTCGGCTTCGCCAACGTCACACGCGAGTACAGCGCCGTGACCGCCGCCGCCATGATGTGTCGACGCGACGTCTTCGAAGACGTCGGCGGGTTCGACGAGCAGCTCGCCATCGGCTTCAACGACGTCGACTTCTGCATGCGGCTCACCGCCGCCGGCTACCGCATCCTCTTCACCCCGTACGCCGAATTGGTCCATCATGAATCGCTCACCCGCGGGTTCACCGGCTTCTACAACGACTACCAGCTCTACCTCCGGCGCTGGCAATCACGGCTACGACCTGGTGATCCGTTCTTCAGCCCGAACCTCAGCCGGCTAGACTCCCACTGCGTCGTGCGACCCCCGGACGAGGACGGAACATGGAACGCCGCCCTGTCGAGGCTCATGAGCTCGTCGCCCAGCTGACCGAGCAGGCCGCTCGTTCGGTGTGGGCCCCGAGCCCCACGGAGCCACTGCCCAGACCAGACCCGGCAGACCCGCTCCGCGCCCATGCGGGGCTCAGCTACGCCCATCAGCATTGGGCGCTGCCCGACTCCCCATTGGCCGACTCCCCATTGGCCGACTCCCCGCCGGCCGACTCCCCACCGGCACGTGCCACGGGGCTGAGAGGACGGCTTCGAGCGCTGGTCGCGGCCCAGGTCTTCGGCAGCTTGAACAGCTACCTGCGCCAAGAGCGTGAGCTGATCGGCAACTTGGTCCGCCTTAACGACAGCATGGCGCAACGCTGCGACGATCTGACCGAAGAGGTCGAGGCGCTGCGGGCCGAGCTCGATCGACGAGCGGTGGTCCGGGCCAACGACGACGCACAGATCGCCGGGATGCTCGACAACCTCCGCCGACGGACGGGTTACGACCCCGAAGATGCCTGAGGACAACACGACCCGCTGTCCTGGCGACAGCGCCGAGCGGCGTGTGGCGATCCTCACGGAACGATGGGGCGATGCCGGCAGCGAGGCGCAGCGCTTCGTCCGCCAGGTCGCCGGCGTGCTGGCGTTGGAGGCCGACGTCGACGTCGTCTGCACCACCGGACGTGAACGCCGCAGCGTTGCCGACGGCGTCTTCACCGT
>JAJYAB010000392.1 GCA_021779775.1 Actinomycetes bacterium | reverse complement strand
CGACCTCCCAGCCGCCACTGTTGGTCATCCGCACGACGCGGTCCACGCTGCTCGAGTTGATGGTCGACGTCCGGGAGAACGACTGCCGGTTCCCGTTCACCCAGACGACGGCGAAGTCGACGCCCTGCACGGTATCCCGCCAGACCTTGATCGCAGCCCGCGCCCGCCACGACCGCAGCGGGTCCGGCTCGGCGTAGAACTGCTCCGGCTGCTCGGCCGTGAGCACTGCACGGCCACCGTCGTCGCTCACCAGGAGGTACCCCGTGCGAGCCGACAGCATGTCCCACACCGCGTCACCGATGACCCGAGACAGCCCGTTATCCCGGGCGATCCGGCGGGCCGTCAGCGACTCTGACGACTGGTCGTCGGCGCCCACCCGGACGCCGCGCACGCGGATCCGGTTCGCGTGCGACTGGCACGCGATCGCCCCGAAGTTCGTCCGCGCCTCGCGCTGGAACGCGATCCACGTGGCCCTCGTGTTCTTGCCCATCTCGGGCAGGGGGGCATCCCCGTTCACGAACTGGCGCAGGCCGAAGATGATCGGCTGCTGCAGGTCAAGTCGGTAGGTGAGGACGGGTAGCCAGTCCTCGGGGGTCTCAAGTTGCATCACGAACCCCCCTCGTCAGTAGAGCCTTCTCGGGATGTCTGGCACAGCCTCGATCTCGTCGGCCTTCCAAGCCGCCAGGGTCGCTGCCTCAAGGGCCAGCACGTCGCCTTCGCTGTCAATCGACCGCCACCCCCAGCCGCCTGCGGTGCCGATCTTGCGCTTGCCCGCCACCCGCACGTTCGCGTTCAGTTCGGCCTGGTTCGAGTGCTCCACGCCATGCGTGCGCACCGCACCGAGGAACCATGAGTGAGCCGTGATGACCTGGTCGACGGTCGGCTGCACGATCAGTTGCCGGGGCACACCCGCCTCGACCAGTGAGGCGACCAGCGGCCCAGCGCCCTCTTTGCCGTCCACGACCACCGCGGCCAGCGAATGACTGCGGGCGGCGAGGAACTCCACCAGCCAGCCGACACCGCCCGTCAGGGGCTCCTGGCGCAACGCCTCCACGAACACCGGACCGTCGGCGGGATGACGGGCACCAGCGAGCGCCACAGCGTCGCCGGCGAACTTCACGCCGAACACCGAGCGACCCTCAGGGGCCACGCCGACCAGGCCGGACCACAGTGGCGCGATCAGCGCCGACTCCGACGTGCCCGGATCCCACACCCCCAGGCCTTCGCGCCGCCACGACTCGTCCGACGGCAGGTTCTTCCGCAGCCGCAGCACCGAGCGGTGCGGCGTCCGATGCGGATACGAGGGGTTCGCGATCTCGATCTGCTCGATGTCGTCAACGCCAGGGCCACCAGGGCGGCCGACGTTCTCGTCAGCTGAGCACTCGATGTAGAGCGCGTCCTCACCCTCGGCGGGGACGAACGGGGCAGGCACGTGAGCGAGGGCTTCGGCGCGGCGGGCCGTGAACACCTCGCCCGGGTCTGTGGGTCGGGGTGGGGTGCCCATGAAGAACAGCAGCGCGCCGGACGGGAAGCGCGACTGGTTCGTCGCCGCGACCATGTCCTCCAACGCCTTCTCAGTGAGGATCTGCGTCTCGTCGAACACCTCGATGTCGACCTCGTCGAAGCCGCGGCCGAAGCCCTGTTCGCGGGCGCCGAACATGATGACCGAGCCGTTCGTGAAGCGGATCTCCTGCTCCCCGTTCACGGCCCGGACTCCCGAGATGAACGGGGCCACCGACGCTTTGGACGCGAAGCCGCGCAACGAGCCGAACGTCTTCGTCGCCGTCCTTGTCCGGTGCGCGGTCCACAACACCGTGAGGTTCGGGAACAGCGTGCACAGGGCGAACACGATGCGCGACACCAGGTACGTCTTCGCGACCTGCCGGGGGATGGAGAGCCCGATCCCGCCGACCGTGGCCGCGTAGTCGCCGTTGGCGCGCTTCCCGAGGATCAGGACGCCCGCGCCCCGCTGCCACTCGTCGAACGACTCGCCGAAGTCGTGGATCCGGGCCTCGACCTTCGGGAACCCCGATGACACGATCCCCGACGGCATCACGACGTAGCGGGCAACCTCAGATAGCCGCCGCGTCGAACGGCTGGTCGGGGACTGTGGAGGCATCGCGCTTGTCCTCCTCGGCCTGACGCCGCAACGACTCGATCTCCTTCGAGATCTCGATGTGCCGGCGCGACAACGCTGCGAGGTCACGGGGGGACGTGTTCGGGTTGTCCTCGGCTCGGGCGATCACCTTCCGCATCTGCACGAGCTCGTCCAGGCGCGTCCCACGCTCAGCGGCATCCGACACTGAGGTGATCGGCTGCGCCGGCGTCTCATCCGGCGCGACAGCACGCAATCGAGCCATGGTCGCCGCCTAGGGGGTGGAGGAAAAAGTCGCGGGGGGAGAAAGGCCCTAAGCCGTTGGGATGCCTGAGGTTGGGGGTGGGGGGTGGGTGCCACCGTCACCACGCGGTCGACGTCTGGAAGGAGACGCGCTCACGTGGTGGGTGTCCTGTCCCGCCGCCCTTGCGTTGGTTGCACATGCGGTG
>JAJYAB010000391.1 GCA_021779775.1 Actinomycetes bacterium | reverse complement strand
AGCGATACGCCGATCTTGACATCTACAGCGACCCTACGCTGGGGGTGTGACGGTCGGAGCTCCGCCCCGAACTCGCTCGACCCCATCGCTGAAGCCAGGGGCTTGCGCTCGCAGACCGGTCACAGTCGATCCGCGTGGTGTGGTAGCGACCACCGGCTGCGACAACGCTGGTGAGGCGGTGTCGATGTCGTACTCGGACGGAACTGCGCCGGTTGCGATCGCCTACGACGCCGACGGGCGGCGGGTGCAGATGGTCGACGCGACGGGAACCTCCAGCGACGTCTACAACCCGGTCGACGAGCTCACGAAGACCGCCGGCCAAACCTACCGGTACGACCCGGCAGGAAACTTCACCCGAAGCCCGCTCGGCACGTTCACCTTCGCGCTCGCCGTGTGTACCCGGTTGTATTACAGTTGAACTGGTGGCTGACCTACTCGACATCGACCTGCTGGACGACGACGACCCCTTCGAGATCGACGAGCAGGCCGCCCATCTCTTCAAGCATGCCGGGCTCGGGATCGACGACGTCTACGACATCTGGGGTTCCGACCCGCTCTTTTACCCGGCCAAGCCGCCCGCCCACTGGCTGATGGTGGCCGAGGTGCACGGTCGAGCCCTCGTCGTGCCGCTCGCGTCGCCCGATTCCGGTGACCATACGAAGTGCCGGCCGATCGGGTGCTATGAGGCCGCAGACCATCTCGCCACGCGATACCGGGAGGACAGATGACCACCAAGAAGATGACCCGAGAGGATGAATACGACTTCTATTCCAAGCCCGAGAACCAAGAGCCCCAGGGGCAGCCTCGCCGACGCCGGTCGAAGTTGAGCGAACTGGTTCCAGTGCGATTCCCACCCGAGACCCTCGAAGAGATTCGCCGTCGCGCCGGGGAGGACGACCGTTCCGTGTCGAGCTGGATCCGTCGAGCAGTCGAGCACGAGCTTCGAGAGGACGCCGGGTAACTCCCGACCCCGGAGCGTCCGGCCCGCCCCAAGGTCCTGCGGCGGCTGCTCGGCAACGGTCGGCTCCGCTAGGTCGAGGCTGAGGTCGCGGAGCTGGCCGACCAAGTCTCGGATCTTGCGGGCGTTGTCGAACATCGGCTGGTAGTTGGCGACCTCCTCGTCGTTCAACATTCGCGTCACCGTCTTGTTGTCCACCTTGCGCGTCCAGAACGCGTAGGGACGGGTGGAACTGGCCGTCTTGGCAGCCGCAACTAGCGTGTGGCGGTTCGCGGTGGACCGTTCGCGCCAAAGCCAGACGCAGAACACCCGACTCGCCGCTCAGGTGTTGGCTGGGCCGGACGCCTGACGTTCCGCCGCCCCGGCGGTCCGGTCCCGCATCGACGGGCCCACGGCGGGGTCCACCAGGTGGCACGGGATGGGGGCGTTCTCGTCCAGCAGGTAGCTGGCGCAGATCCGGTGGTAGCCGTCGGCCACCGTGAGCGCGACGCCGGCGCCAGCGTCGCCGCGGACGAGGAGCACCGGCGACAGCAGCTCGCCTGCACGGACCTTCGCCAGGTCGGCGGCGACGTGGACGTTGTCCTCGGGGAGGGCCGGCAGCCGGCTGGCCCGCAGCAGATCCTTGGCCAGCCGGTGCACCATTGGCGCCTGCTCCATGGCGGCCACGACCTCGGCGGCCAGCGCCTCTTCCATGACGAGGCTGAGATACTCGGCTGCCGCCGGGTAGTCATGGCTGTCGGGCTTGTGCTTCCACCGCTCCGTGCGTGCCGCGGCCGGACGCTGCCTGTCCTTACTGCCCTGGGTGCCGTTGCGCTTGCCGGTGTGACGCTCCTTGCCTTTCACGGTCAGGCTCCTTCCTCGGCGTCGCCGGTCCCGCCGATATCCCCGGTCCCGGGTGCTCGAGGCCGACCGGTCTCGTCGCCGACACGGTAGTGCCGTTCGACTATTACCGTGCCGAGCGCGCCCTGGGCCGCCTTGGCCGCGGCCGGGTCGGGTCCCGGGCCGCGCAGCACGACGGCGGCCCCGACGGCGGCCAGCATCCCCACCGTCGGCCCGACCAGGTACACCCAGAAATGGGTGAAGTTTCCTGTGGCCAGGTCGGGGCCGAACGAGCGCGCCGGGTTCATCGATGCCCCGCTCACCGGGCTCGCCCACAGGCCAGCCAGGGCTATGTAGCCGCCGATGGCCAGGGCGGAGAGCGGACCGACGTTCTGGGCCCCCGAGGCCGTACCCAGGATGGTGGTGAGGAGCCCCAGTGTGAGCACCGCCTCGAGGACCATGGCGTGCACGTCGTTGAAGCCGTGGCCAGGCAGGGTGGCTCCGAGATGGCCGACCTTGCCGAACATGGCCCACAGCAGCAGGCAGGCCAGGGAGGCGCCGACCAGCTGCGCTACGACGTACAGCGGCACCCGGCGCCAGGGGAACTCGCGCCGCAGCGCGAAGGCCACGCTGACCACTGGGTTGAGTTCCCATGACCTGGCGGTCACCAACGACGGATGAAATGCTGGCGGTGGCTGACAGGTGTGGTCACCGATTTTGTCTTGCCGCCGTGTGCGCGTGTTGAGTTTGGTGCGGAGACCGTGGAGG
>JAJYAB010000390.1 GCA_021779775.1 Actinomycetes bacterium | reverse complement strand
CCGACAGACCCCCGAACAGTGCCGCAGCCTGGCGATCGCGGGTACCTGACACGGCATGAGCGTCGACGACGAAGGCGACCGCGGCGACGAGGCCCACCAGTCCCAGCACGTCGTCCTTTGCTGTTCCAGCCTGGGTGGCGGCCACGATCGGCAGGGTCAGAGCCGCAGCTACCCCGGCCAGGGTGGCAGGGCCCACGCCACGACTGCGGCCGATGCACCAGCCAGCGACCAAGCCCAGGGGGACCAAGGCAAAGTTCACGAACACGGAAAGGAAGTCGCTTCTCAGCGTCACGAGCCCCACCCCGTGTAGCAGAGAGGTGTTCGCCGGGTAGTACGTCACCAGAGGATCGGCATTGAGATAGTGCAGGCGTGACGTCCACCCGCTCTGCGCGAAGTAGGCGGCAAACGGCATGTGGTACCAGAGGGTGTCGCCGTTGGCCGGACCACCGCCTGCTCCGATCCCGCTGTCGAGAGCTTGGCCTATCCACCCAGTCCACTGGGCGGTGACGAGACCGATCGAGGATGCCACGATCACCACATCGCTCCAATGTCCGGCCACCCCTTTCTCCGGTATCGGCATGGGCCCGACGGTGGTCGGCAGTGGTTGATGCCCGGTCTTTCGGCTCCAGCCGAAGGCCAGCACCACCGTCGCGAAACAGGCTATGGCGAGCTCCGGAAAGTGGAACAGGCCGAACGTGCCGAGCACCTCTCCGAGCACGACGACGATCCCTATGGTCCCTATCGCACCGGCCAGAAGTCCAAGGGATCCGGTCCAGTCTGGAGCGACAGCCTTGCGTAGGTACCGGGCACCCATGGCGGCGGGTACGAGGACCAATGTGAGGCGGAGAAAACCCAGTGTGTAGGACGTCGCATTCACGATGGGAACCGAGAACGAAACAGCGGCCGACCTGTCCTCACCTGGCCCATCGCCGTAGTTCTACTCGGTGTCCTCCGGCGGTGCCACATGGCAGGGTGAGCCCCAGGGTGATCGACAAAGTCAGCCCGCCTGCCGTGCCGATCGCAGTGAGAAGCTGGACCGGGATGGGTTCCGCCGGCGCCGGGCCGGCGGTCTAGCGCGGTTGAGCAGAGCTGGATGGCTGAGACGGTGAGGAGTGAGGCTGCCGGGCGCGACGAGACGGTGTCGGTGGGGACATCGCGGCGAAGGGGTCGCGGGTTTTGTTACAGGCCCATGAGCACGAGTGGCCGGCAGACGTCCCAGGCCGCCCAGCGTATGCCCTGCGCGATGTTGGTAAAGCCTGCGAAGCGCAGGAGGGTGATCGCGAGGTTCCGAAGTGTTGCGAGCGCCTGGGGCGCAAACATTCAGGCCCCCGTCTGACCAGGCGCTCCTTCCAACGGCAGGCGTGGTTGGGCATGCCAGTCGAGCGGCGGGGGCGGATCCTTCGATGACCGGACGAGCGCGGCGCTGCCGGGTGTTGCGAGTTCGATGAAGCTGGCCGTCGGATGGCGCGATACGCGCCGCCGCTCAGGTGGTCCGGGGTGGCGTCCACGCCTCGCCACCGAACAGCTGGGCGAGCACGTCGAGTGCGCCGACGTTGTGCTTGGCGGCGGTGGCGAGGTAGGAGCGGATGGCGGCGAACGTGAAGGGTCCGTTTACTCCCCGACCGGCTTGACCAGGCGCGACGCGCTCGGCGAGGCTTGCCGCTCGTGACCTTGTCCTTCCTTTACCGTCTGGTCCGACGCATCCTCGGGTTGGTTCGGTTGCACTGGCCGGATGTCGCAATGAAGGATGCCGATATCCTCGTGCTACGACACCAGCTGGCTGTGCTCCGGCGCCAGGTCGCCCGTCCCCGCTTCACTTGGTCCGACCGAGCGCTCGTCGCTCTCCTTGCCGGTCTCGTGCCGCGCGAGCGCTGGGGATCGTTCCTCGTCACCCCGCAGACGATCCTCGGCTGGCACCGGGCTCTGGTGAAGAAGCGCTGGACCTTCCCGCACCGACGACCAGGCCGTCCGGCCCTGCCCGAACAGACCGTCGAGCTGATCTGCCGCCTGGCACGGGAGAACCCCGGTAGGGCTACCTCCGCATCGTCGGCGAGCTCAAGAAGCTCGGTGTCAGCGTGTCGAAGACGAGCGTCGCTACGGTCCTTCGACGCCATGGCCTCCCAGCCGCTCCTCGACGACACGGCCCGACCTGGACCCAGTTCCTCTCGGCCCAGGCCAAGGGCATCGTGTGGCCACCGACTTCTTCCACGTCGACAGCGTGCTACTCCACCGCTACTACGTGCTATTCGTGATCGAACTGGAGCGACGCGTCGTGCACGTGCTCGGCGTCACCACCAACCCGAACGGGCCATGGGTGACCCAGGTGGCACGCAACTTCGCCGCCGATCTGGAAGAGGCCAGCCGGCGCTTCCGTTTCCTCATCCGCGATCAGGACACCAAGTTCACCGCCAGCTTCGACGAGGCGCTCGCCTCCATCGGCGTCGAGAGAATCCGCGCGCCGGTCCGCTCGCCCAAAGCGAACGCGTACGCGGAGCGGTTCGTCCGCACCATCCGCCAGGAGTGCCTCGACCATCTCCTCGTGGTCTCACGACGA
>JAJYAB010000037.1 GCA_021779775.1 Actinomycetes bacterium | reverse complement strand
CGCCGTGGCCGCCGTGCACGCCGGCCGCCAGCGCGCCCAGCAGCGCCGAGGAGTGCGCGACCGCGCCGAAGACGCCGCCTTGCATCTTGACCATGGCCAGCGCCGCCAGGTGGTTGCCGTGGTCGGTGGCGCCCGTGCAGTCTTCGAGCAGGAGGCACTCGTACCCGCGGTCGTTCGCTTCGCGCATCGTGGTATGCACGCAGACGTCCGTGGTGATGCCCGTGAAGACCAGGTGGGTGATCCCCGCCGTCCGCAGACGCAGGTCGAGGTCGGTGGCATAGAACGCGCCCTTGCCCGGCTTGTCGATGATCCACTCGCCGGCGGCGGGGCGGACCTCGGGGACGATCTCCCAGCCCGGCTCCCCCCGGACGAGGATGCGGCCGCACGGCCCCTCGGCGCCGATGCCGGCCCCGATCCGCTCGGAGCGCCACCGCTTGTTCGGCGGGCAGTCGGACAGTCCCGGCTCGTGCCCCTCGCGCGTGTGGACCACCGTCAGGCCGCTGGCCCGGGCGGCGGCCAGCACCGCAGCGGTCGGGGCCAGCCCGGCACGGGTCAGCGACAGGTCGTAGCCCATCGCGTCGACATAGCCGCCGGGCCCGCAGAAGTCGGTCTGCCAGTCGATGCAGACCAGGGCGGTGCGGCTCGGTTCGAACCCCATGTCGTAGGGCCACGGGTACGGTTCGGCGCTCAGCTGGGGGAAGGGCACGGGAGCTCCATCGGGGAGGCGGGCGGGCCCGCCAACCGGGCGGACGGCGGATCGAGGGCGTCGAGGGCGTCGAGGGCGTCGACGAGGGCGTCGCTGGTGGCGACGGCCCCGAAGATGCCGCCGGACATGCAGATGGACGACAGCGCAGCGCCGGCGAGGCCCCGGTCCCATGCGGCGGTGCCGTCGGCGAGGGTCAGGCACTCGTATCCACGGTCGTTGGCCGACCGCAGCGTCGAGTGGACGAGGGTTTCGAGCCCGGCGCCGGCCAGGACCACCATCGTGCGCCGGCCCGCGCGCAGGACGTCGTCGAGCGGGCCGGAATAGAACCCGTCGACACCGCCTGCGCCGACGACGACGTCGCCGGGAGCCGGGGAGACGGCGAGGCGAGCCCCAGGGCTGCCTTCCTCCGGAAGCGTCCACGCCCGGCCGGTGCGGGTCGCCCCGCCGTCCCGGGTCGCCCGTCCGGCCGGGCGACGGTGGGCCACCCAGACGACGAGCGCTCCGGCCGCCCGGGCATGCGCTGCCGTCCGCTGCACGACGGCGAGGGTGTCGCCCGGCTGGTCGCAGCAGGCGAAGGCCCATGCCTGGGCGCCGGCCACCACCACCGCCAGCCGCTCGCCGGCGAGATCGCCGGCAAACGGCCACGGATAGGGGGCACTGGCGACGGCGGGCAGCGGGCGCTGCACCGGAGCCTGCCGGCTCACGACCCGGGCAGCGTGCCGACCACGCCCTTCACCAGGCAGTTGATGCCGTTGATCTGTGCGTAGGTGGGCGACACCCCGGCGGCGAAGAGGACCGTGCCGTTCTGGCAGGTGACGGGGCCTTCGAAGACCGAGGCGCCGGGCTTCTTCAACGCGTCGTACGCGGCGAGGATCTTCGCCTGCATGCTCGGGGTGACCGACGTCCCGAACGATGCGGGCTGGAGCGGGTTGTCGCCGTTGGCGAAGGTCCCGACCCAGTTGGCGTTGTACCGGCTGCCGGTGAACTGGCCTGCGGCGATGGTCTTCAGGATGTCCGTGTAGACGGGCGCCCAGTTCCACGCCGATCCGGTGAGCCACCCGCTGGGGTCGAGGCTCCGGGCGTCGTAGTGGTACCCGACGACGTACTTCCCGGCGGCCTTGGCCGCCTCGATCACCGTCGCCTGGCAGTCCTGGTGCTGGGTCAGCACGTCGACGCCCTGGGCGAGCAGCGCGGCGGCTGCCTCCTTCTGCTTGAGCGGGTCACACCAGCTGGAGGTGTTCACCAGGTACGTCTTTGCCGCCGGGTCGGTCGCCTGGGCACCGAGCTCGAAGGCGTCGATGTTGGCGATCGTCTGGCTGATCGGGAAGGCGTACACGAAGCCGAGCTTGCCGGACTTGGTGACCATGCCGGCGGCCATGCCGCCGAGCGACACCGGCTCGTACGCCTCGCCCCAGTAGGTGCCGAAGTTCGGGGGGAAGGCGCCGGTCTGGTAGCCGCCCTGGTGCAGCACCGTGACCGACGGGTGGGACTGGGCGAAGGCCAACGCGTAGGAGAAGTAGCCGTAGCTGGTGGCGAAGATCACCTTCGCCCCGGCGTCGACCATCGACTGCATCGTCTGGGTGACCGAGGTGTTCTCCGGGACGTTGTCGGCGGTGAGGACCTTGACGTCGGGCATCGCCTTCGCCACCGCCTGGCTGGCCGTGTACACCGCCTGGTTGTAGCCGTAGTCGTTCCGGTTGCCGACCATGATGAAGCCGACGGTCATCTTCGGACCGGCGGGCGAGGCCGTGGGCGAGGCCGCCGGGCTGGCCGCCGGGCTGGCCGCCTTGGTGCCGCTGCTGCAGGCGGCGGCCACCACGGCGAGCGCTGCCAACGCGCCGGCCACACGTCCGAGACGGGATCTGGGCGTACGTTGCATGCTTCTCCTTGTCGATGGGAACCTTGTCGATGCGACGATGGCGACCACGGTTCAGGCGGCACCGTTGGTGAGGGCCGCGGTGAGCGCCTCGGGGGCCTTCGCACCGCCACGGCGGGCGACGACGACCAAGGCGACGAGGGTGATGGCGTAGGGCAAGGCGTCGAGCAGGTACTGGTTGACCGCCACCCCGTGGGCCTGGAGCACCGATGCGGCAGCCAGGGCCACGCCGAAGAGGTAGGAGCCGGCGAGCACCCCGGCGGGACGCCAGCAGGCGAAGAGGACCACGGCGACGGCGACGAAGCCGTAGCCGTTGGTCATGTCGTTGAACCAGTTCCCGACGTACCCGACCGACAGCTGGGCGCCGCCCACGCCGGCAATGCCGGCGCCCACGATGACTGCGGTCATCTGCACGAGCTGGGGATGGCCCCCGGCTGCGGCCACCACGGCGGGCCGCTCCCCCACCGCCCGGAGGACCAGCCCGACCCGTGTCCGGAACAGCACGAACCAGACGGCGCCGACCAGGACATAGCCGGCGTAGACGAGTGCGTCGTGACGGAAGAGGATCGGGCCGACCGCCGGAAGATGGCTCAGCCACGGCACCGACAAGGTGGCCAGGGGGGTGGCCGTCCGGCCGATGTACCCGGTGCCGAACACGGAGGTGATCCCCAACGCAGCGAACCACACGACCAGCCCGCTGGCCAGCTGGTCCGCCCGGCGGCGCACCACCAGCCAGGCGTGGAACAGGCCGCAGGCGGCACCGGCCAGCAGCCCGGCGCCCACACCCAACCATGTGTCCCCGGTCACCGCTGCCACGGCGAACGCTGCGAGGGCACCGGCCAGCATGCAGCCTTCCGTGCCGAGGTTGACGACGCCGGCCCGCTGGCCGACCAGCTCGCCGAGCGCCGGCAGCAGGATCGCCGTCCCGCCTTCGATGCCACCGATCAGTGCCTGCTGGACGCCGTTCACAGGAAAGCTCCTCTCCGACGCTTCGTCAGGACCAGCGGTGCGGCCACGATGAGGGCCAGCAGGACGTCGACGATCGAGCCGTCGAGCCCGTCGGTCAGCTGCAGGCCGTTGCCGCTGAGGGCGATCGCGCTGAACAGCAGGGCAGCGCCCACGACCTTGACCGGCTGGTGCCGCCCCAGCCAGCTCGCCAGGAAGGCGATGTAACCGAACGACAGCGTGATGTCCGGGCGAAGCCGCAGCTCGAGCCCGGCGAAGTTCAACATGCCCCCCAGGCCGGCGAGGGCACCGCCGACGAGCATGGAGGACAGCAGCAGCCGGCGGACGGGCAACCCGCTGCGCCGGGCCGCCTCGGGGTTGCCGCCGACGACCCGCAGGGCGAACCCCCATCCGGTATGCCGCAGGAGCCACCACATCGCAGCGGCCACCGCCACGGTGACGAGCACGGCGATGTTCAGCTGGCTGCCCCACAGCCGGGGAAGCTGCGCCGCGTGGACGAGCGGCCGGCTCTCGGGTTGTCCCGAGCCCTTCGGGTCCTTCCACAGCTGGTAGATCAGGTACAGCATGATGTCGTTGGCGACGAAGTTGAGCAGCAGCGTCGTCACCGCCTCGTTGGCGCCGAGCGCCGTGCGCAGGAGCCCGGCCAGCCCCGCCCAGGCGGCCCCGGCGCCAGCCCCGGCGACAGCCATGACCAGCCAGCTGACCGGTCCGGGGACACTCGCCCCGATCGCCACGCCGGCACCGGTGGCAGCGACGGCCCCGACGATCAGCTGGCCCTCGCCGCCGACATTGACCAGGCCGGCTCGGGCCGGCACGGCGACCGCCAACGCAGCAAGGGCGATCGGCACGGCACGCAGCAACGTCTCCTGCAGCGTCGGCCCCGCCAGGACGGTGGACCGCACCATCGTGCTCCACACGCTGAAGGGGTTGCCACCCTTCAGGGCGACGACGACGCTGAACAGCGCCAGCGCCCCGAGGTAGACGAGGAGGGCGGCGCACAGCCGCCTCCAGCCGTCGAAGCGACGCAGGCGGGCGGGCACGGTCACGTCACTCCCCCGTCACCCGGCGCCCCGTCATCCGGCGCCCCGTCACTCCCCCGTCATCCGGCGCCCCGTCACCCGGCGCCCCGTCAGCAGGCGCCCCCGTCATCAGGCGCCCGAGCTGCCGGCGGTCGGCCCCGGCGGCATCGACGATGCCGGCGACCCGGCCGTGGGCCAGCACGGCGATCCGGTCGGACACGGCGAGCAGCTCGTCGAGGTCCTCGGAGACGAGCAGCACCGCCTGACCCCGGCCACGGGCGTCGAGCAGGAGCCGCCGGGTCGTCTCCGCTGTCAGCACGTCGAGCCCCCGGGTCGGGTACGACACGACCAGAACCGGGCTGCGCTCCCCCAGCGCCAGGGTCAGCAGCACCCGTTGGATGTTCCCGCCGGACAGCTGGTCGAGCCGCCGGTCGGGAGCAGCGATGCTCAGACCGGCCCACGCCGCCGCGTCCGCCACCCTGCCGGCGGCAGCGGCGACGTCGAAGTGGATCCGACCCGTGCCCGCCGAGCTCCACAACGCGGCGTGCTCGGCCACCGTCAGGCCGGGAACGACGAACTCCCGGAGCGGGTCGGCGAGCACCGAGCACACCCCCGCTCGCCGGAACGCCGCCGGGTCGTTGGCCGGCATGGTCTCCCCGTCCACCAGCACCGCACCGGCGTCGGGCCGGGCAGCGCCGACGGCGACGTCGGCCAGCTCGCGCTGGCCGTTGCCGGCCACCCCGGCGACCCCGACGATCTCACCGGCGCCGACGCCGAGGTCGATGCCGCGCAGCCCGGAGCCTTCTCCTGCACCCCGGACGTGAAGGCCACGAACCTGCAGGAGCGGGCGGCCCGCACCGCCTCCGGCGTGGGTGTTGCCGATGGCCTCGACGGTGGTCCCCACCATGGCGGTGACGAGGTCTTCGTCGGAGATGTCGGCGGCAAGCCGGTCGGCGACGACCACCTGCCCCCCGCGCAGCACCGTGACCCGGTCGGCGATGGTGCGGACCTCGCGCATCTTATGGGTGATGATGACGATGCCGACCCCGTCGGCCCGCAGGCGTCCCACCACGTCGAACAGCGCGTCCACCTCGGCAGGCGTCAGGACGCTGGTCGGCTCGTCGAGGATGAGGACACGGGCACCGGACATCAGGACCTTCAGGAGCTCGACCCGCTGCCGTTCGCCGATCGACAGGTCGGCGACGCGGGCCGCCGGGTCGACGGCGAGCCCCCACCGGTCGGCGACCTCGGCGATCTCCGCCTGGATCCTGCGCGGCCGCAGCAGGCGGCCGGCACGCCCGGCGTGCAGGGCGATGTTCTCCCAGACCGTGAGCGCAGGCACGAGGCGGAGATCCTGGAACACCATGCCGAGCCCGAGGTCGCGGGCCCTGGCGGGGGAGGACACGTGGGCGGCCACCCCGTCGAGCACGACCCGGCCCTCGTCGGCGCGGTGCACCCCGTAGAGGACCTTCACCAGGGTGCTCTTGCCGGCCCCGTTCTCGCCGAGGAGCGCGTGGACCTCGCCGGCGTGGACATGGAAGCTGACCCGGTGGTTGGCGACGAGCGAGCCGAACCGCTTGGTGACGCCGTCGACCCACAGCAGCGCATCGGTGACCGCCGCCGCCGTGTCCGTGCCGGTCTGCACGGGCGGGCTGGTCACGGGCATGCTGGTCACGGGCATGCTGGTCACGGGCCGACCACCGGGCGCGAGGCCATGCGAACCAGCGCCCGGACGACGCGCTCTTCCACCACGGCCATCGACTCGCCAAGGTGGCGGACGAAGCGCAGCTCCGCCCCCCGCAGGTCGGCAGCGAGCAGCGCCTCGAGGATGCCGAGGTGCTGGGCGACGGTGCGGGTGATCCGCTCCGACGTCAAGAAGTCCTGCATGCGCACCATCCGGATGCGCTCGTTGACCGTGTCCAGCAGCTCCACGAGCGTGGTGTTGCCCGCCGACTCGGCCATCCGGAGGTGGAACGACTCGTCGCGGAGCACGAACTCGGGATCGGGGACCGGCTCCGCCGTCGCCAGGAGGCGCCACTCGTCGTGCAGCGGTTCGAGCACGGAGGCGTCGTGGCCCTGGCCGAGCTCCGACGGCCGGCGCATGGCCGCCAGCTCCAACGCCTGGCGCACCTCGTAGAGCTCGCGGATGCGCTGGACGTCCGGCGTCGCCGGGCACCACCCGCCCTCGGGGTGGCGCACCACCAGCCCTTCCGCCGCCAGTCGCTGCAGCGCTTCGCGCACCGGCGTGCGCGAGACGCGCAGCGCGGCGGCCAGCCGCTCTTCGCCCAGGCGCTGGTTCAACGGGAAATCGCCGACGAGCAGCTGGGTCTTGACGAGTGCATAGACCTGGTCACTACGGGTCTGGCCAGCTGAATCCTGGTCTGCATGCAGGACGGCATCCACGAGGGCAGACGATAGGGAGGCACTGTTGCCGCGTCGTGTCCCCCGTGTGACGTTCCTGTGAACGCCAGCCACGATCCCTGCGCCCGCCGGGTCCGACCGCGCCCGCTCAGGGCGCCGGCGCCTCCTCGAGGGCCTGGGCGAGGTGGCGGAGGAAGGCGCGAAGGGTCCGCCGGGCTTGGAGGTCGAGCTCCCGGCCGGTGAGCAGGGCCCCGATACCCGGCACCTGGCGCCAGGTCCCCTCGACCCGCAGCTCGCTGCGCTCGCCGTCGACGGGGACTACCGACAGCTTCGCCTCGAGGGTGCTGCCCGGCCCCGGCCCGGCGAGCTCCCAAGCGAGCAGGTAGCCCGCCGGCTCTCCGCCGGCGGTTCCCGGGCCGGCGGTTCCCGAGCCGGCGGTTCCCGAGCCGGCGGTTCCCGAGCCGGCGGTTCCCGAGCCGGCGGGGACGAGGGATGCCTCGGCGAGCCAGGTCGTCCGGTGCCAAGCCTGCGGCCTCGCTCCCTCGCTGCCGCCCGGCACGTCTTCGGCGGCAGCCCCCACGAGCGCCCCGATGACGCCGCCGACACGCCCGAGCGCGGTATGCAGCACGAGGGCGCCGAGCTCGACCTGCACCATGTCGGCGACGTCGACGACAACCGGGTGCGAGCGGTGGGCGTCTGGAGGCACCGTGTAGGTGCCGTCCTCGATGGCCGCGTCGCGCGCCGTCACCTCGGCGAGGGTGGTCTTCGACAGCAGCTCGCGCAGCGCCGCTGTCGCCTGCGACCACGTCTCGTGCAGGGGGCAGACGGCCTCCCAGCGACACGGTCCGTCCCCCAGGGCGCACCGCTCGGCGTGGAGCGGGCCCTCGGCGGCCTCGATGACCTCGAGCACGCTGATGTCGCCGGGCGGGCGGGCGAGCCGGTAGCCGCCGTCACGCCCGGCCTTCGAGCTGGCCAGGCCGGCCCGCACCAGGTCCGCCAGGATCTGGGAGGCGAACGTCTTCGGAACCTCGGTCTCGGCGACCACCTCCCGGATCTTGCGCGTCATACCCAGGTCGAACGCTCGGGCGAGCGAGATCGCCGAGCGCATCACGTAGTCGCCGCGCTTCGACAGCGTCATGTCCATGACCGCAGGTCCCCTCCTTTATGAGATCGCTCCACGATCTACTGGATTGCTATATGAAGCCTACCGAGGCCCGGCAGCGACGCGGGCGGACCATAGCGCCACCGCTCGCCAGAAGGTCATGCCCACCCCAGAACTATAGTTATCTCATTGACGTATAGTCCTTACCTGGGTATAATACGTGGTGTTGAGCTAGTGATCACACCGATGAGAGAGGGTGAGCATGATGACTCTCGTTTCACCTCGGCAACAGTCTCCTGCCGACGCATGCAGGGCGCCAGAATCTCCCGGTGACGACGACCCTGGTGACCTGAGCCGCCGGCTGACCGCGGCCCGCACGGCCCTTGGCGTCGACCTTGGGGAGCTGAGCCGCCGAGCTGGGATCGCCCCCGGCTATATCACCTACCTCGAGCACCGAGCCGATGCCACGCCGACTGCGGCAACCTTGGCGCGTCTTGCCACCGCCCTCGGCACCTCGGTGGGAGCGTTGCGCGGCGGTACCAACCACCGCGTCGCCCCCGCCTCCGCCCCGGCTGGAGCTCCGGCTCCGGCACCCGTTCCGGCTGGAGCTCCGGCACCGGCTGGAGCGGAGCGCCGTGGCCGTATCGTTGTCGGCGTCGACGGCTCCGACGCGTCGAAAAACGCCCTGGCGTGGGCAGCCCGCCAGGCGGCCCTGACCGGTGCCCGGCTGGAGGCCGTGACCGCCTGGCATGTGCCGCCGCTCGCCTACGGCACGGCCCCTGCCGACTACAACTTCGCCCCCGACGCCCGCCGGGCCGTCGACGAGACGATCTCTGCGGTGCTCGGTGAGCATCCCGACGTCGACGTATCGCCCGTGGTCGTAGAAGGTCTGCCCACCCCTGCGCTGTTGCACGCCGCCGCCGGCGCCGACCTGCTCGTGGTCGGCAGTCGCGGGCACGGGGCGCTCACCGGGGTGCTGCTCGGGTCGGTCAGCGAGCATTGTGTCACCCATGCGCCCTGCCCGGTTGTCGTCGTCGGCCACCACGCCAGCCCTGCCTGATCCCGGTCGGGGCAATGTGCCCGATCCGGGTGCCCGATCCGGGTGCCCGATCCGGGTGCCCGATCCAGGTGCCCGATCCGGGTGCCCGATCCAGGTGCCCGATCCGGGTGCCCGATCCGGCCCCATGTCATCTGGGCCCTCGACTTCGGCAGGTTCGCCCGAGAGTGGTGGACGCCGATGGCGCTGGCCCTGGTCGAGGACGCCTCGTAGGCTCGCTACTTGTCGGTTGGTGCCAGCTTCCTTAACGGAAGGACTGGTTGGGCCAAGATAAGAGCGAAACCCGCAGTAGGCGCCCCGGTCAACCCCCATTGCGGATACGATCGTGTGCATGAACGAGGCAGCATCTTCGCCTGGGGCCGGGCTGTTGACCTACGCCCGGTTGAAGGCGGGCCTCAGCCAAGCCGAGCTGGCTGAGCGGGCCGGGGTCCCGCGGTCCATGGTTTCGGCCTACGAACGCGGCCAACGCCAGGCGACGCTACCGACCTTGAGGCGGCTGTTAAAGGCGGCGGGCTATGAGCTGCGGATGCACCTGGAGCCCTACGACGACCATGACGACGTGCTCCAGGAGATGGAGGCCAACCGGCCCGAGGCTGAGCGTCAAGCGTGGGCGGCCTACCACGACCAGCGGGTGGCCCGGGCCCAGGAGACCCTGGCCAGCTTCGAGCGCCACAAGCCGAAGCGGCGGCGTCCGGCGTGAGCGGTGCCGAGAACTTCGATCCCATGGCCATCGTGGAGGCATTCAACCGCCACCATGTCGACTACGTGGTGATCGGCGGCTTTGCGGCCGAGCTGCATGACGCTCCGGTGCGCCCGACCCGCGACATCGACTTCACCCCGAGCACTACGGCAGAGAACCTGTCCCGGGTGTCGGAGGCTCTGGCGGACCTCGGCGCCAGGATCCGCACCGCGGGTGTCCCCGAGGGTCTGCCGTTCTCTCATGACGGCGCCTCGCTGGGCCGGGCTGCGGTGTGGAACCTGACCAGTGGCCTCGGGGAGCTCGACATCTCGTTCCGGCCGAGCGGTACGGAGGGTTACGACGACCTCGTGCGTGATGCCATCCGTCTCGACGTGCGGGGCCAGCAGATGCCGGTTGCCTCCCTGGCCGATGTGATCCGCTCCAAGGAGGCCGCTGGCCGGGAGAAGGACCTGAGCGTCCTGGGTGCGCTCCAGAGGCGCCTGGCGGCCCTAGCGGGCATCTCCGCGCAGGACCAGGCGGTGTCCATGGCCCGTCTCGCCGCTGAACGTGTCGCCATGCCTCCTCCCCCGGCCCCGGGACCCCAGCGAGGACCTCGAGGCGGTGGTCGGGCTCAGGGCCGCCCTACCAACGATTAGCCCCCCTGGTCAGCGACGGTGCTACCGGTCTTCGATCCTGGGGCCCGGGGTGGAGCGCAGCCAGTCGAGAGCGTTCATCGACTCGGTGACCTCTGTCGGGAGCGCCAAGTTCCACGGCTCGATGGGTGACACGCTGTCGAGCGTCGCGGTGAGCTGCGGGCCGATGATCGCAGCTGCCTGGGCCCCCGCTCCGCTTCACGTGCTGAGAGGACCGCCCGCGCGGCCTCGGTGTCTGCTGCTTCGGCCTCGGTGTCTGCTGCTTCGGCCCGGGCGGCGGCCTCGGCGACTTGGCGTTGACATCCTCCCCAGGGATGAAGCCCGGGGATTCTTGAGGTGGATGCGACATCACGCCGCGATCGTTTCAGAGGTTCTCGCTGCCGCACGAGGCGGACTTCTGCGAGCAGCCCGCTTCCGCG
>JAJYAB010000389.1 GCA_021779775.1 Actinomycetes bacterium | reverse complement strand
CCTCGTCGCCTACGAGCCCGTGTGGGCGATCGGTGCTGCCGCCCCGGCGCGGCCGGGGCATGTCAGAACGGTCATCCACCACCTCAGGCGCGGCCTTCCGGCCGGGTCGGACGGTGCCGCGTTCCTCTACGGCGGCAGCGCCGGCCCCGGCCTGCTGGCCGCGCTGCGCCCGGTCGTGGATGGCCTCTTCCTCGGCCGTTTCGCTCACGACCCGTCGGTGGTCGCCACCGTGCTCGCCGAGGCCGAGCGACGCTCCGAGACCGAATCGTTATGAGCCGCAATTCGTAGATCCGATAGGATCGACGACGAAGGGTCCACCCCAGCAGTGCTTCGCAGCCCGAAGGAGAGACAATGAAGTCATCCGGCCTCAAGGCAACGGCGCTCGGCGCCGGTGTGCTCGTCGCCCTGGCAGCCTGCAGTGGGAGCGGGGCGACGTCCTCGAGCAGCACGACGTCCTCCGACCCGATCCACCTCGGCCTCATGGCCGACTACACCGGGGCGCAGTCCTACCTGGGCCCCGACATGGAGAGCGGGGTCCGCACGGCGCTGGCGGAGATCAACGCCGCGGGCGGGATCCTCGGTCGACAGGTCGACCTGTCGACGGGCGACACCGTGGGCGACCCCGTCGACGCGATCCCTGCCTTCCGCAAGCTCGTCTCGACGAACCACATCATCGCGTCGATCGGCCCGACCTCGAACTCCGGTCCGGCCCTGCTGCCCATCGCGCAGTCGCTCACCCTGCCGATGTTCCTGCAGGGCGGGACGACGGCGCTCGACCACAACACCAACCCGTTCTTCTTCCGCACGACCGTCGGTGACGGCAGCCTCGGCAAGGCGATGGCGGCCTTCGCCATCAAGAAGCAGCTGATGAAGGCGGCCTTCGCCTTCACGAGCTCCACCTCGGCGCAGACGCTCGTTGACCCGATCAAGGCCGCCTACACGGCCAAGGGCGGCACGGTTGTCGCCAACGTGCAGCTGGTCCCGGCGGCGAGCTCCTACCGCAGCCAGATCCAGCAGATCATGGCGACCAAGCCCGACGTGGTGTTCATCCAGCAGGACCCGCAGACCGCGGCGACGTTCTTCCAGGAGGCGTCCGAGCTCGGGTTCGACAACCAGACCACGTGGGTCGGCACGGACACCGAGATGAGCCAGGACGTGTTCAAGGCGCTCGGGCCGAAGCTCGCCACGACGAACTTCTTCTTCGCCCACGGCGGCACCGTCAACGACCCGGCCGTGGCCGTCTTCAACGCCGCCTACCTCAAGCAGACGGGGAAGTCGCAGCCGCTGACGTTCGCGCCGGAGAGCTACGACGCGACCCTGATCCTCGCGCTGGCCATCGACAAGGCGAAGACGACCGACGGGGCCGCCGTGAGCAAGGCGGTGCTGGAGGTGTCGAAGCCTAGTGCCGGGGCCGTGAACGTCTACTCGTACAGCGACGGCCTGGCGGCGCTCGCGAAGGGCCAGACCATCAACTACGACGGCGTGGCCAGCACCGACGACTTCGACCAGTATCACAACGTCGCCGGACCGTTCGTGGTCTCCTCCTGGACCACGGCCGGAAGCCTT
This sequence comes from Actinomycetes bacterium, assembly GCA_021779775.1. Classification (GTDB taxonomy): domain Bacteria; phylum Actinomycetota; class Acidimicrobiia; order Acidimicrobiales; family UBA8190; genus JAJYAB01. The sequence continues at coordinate 990 of JAJYAB010000389.1, read as the reverse complement.
CAGGACGTCATGTCGCTGACCCCTGCGGACCTCGGCTGATCGAGCCGGCCGGTCGGCACGCGCGCCGCGCGCCGACCGGCCGGTCCTCTACCTGGCGCTCGGGAAAGGGCGGTTGTCCATGCATCAGATCTTGCTCTCGGTCGGTTTCGGCCTCGTCACTGCCTCGGTGCTGGCGATGGCCGGCGTGGGGATGTCGCTGCAGTTCAGCGTGACCAACTTCGTGAACTTCGCCTACGGCGACTACGCGACGCTCGGGGCGTACTTCGCGCTCTTCGCGGTAGAACAGCTGCACCTCTCGATCGTCCCGGCGGCGATCGCCAGCGCCGTGTTCATGGCAGCCACCTCGGTGGTGCTCTACCGCGTCGTCTTCCGGTCGTTCGTCAGGCGCCGAGCGCGCAACGTGACGCTCCTCATCGTGTCCGTCGGGATCTCCCTGGCGCTGCAGGGAATCATCTCCTCGATCTGGGGATCCGGCTTCCAGACCTACCAGCTCGGCAGCCAAGCGCCGATCGCCCTGGGCCCGATCCAGCTCACCGGCCAACAGATGGTCATCATCGCGGTCGCGATCCTGTCGCTGGCGGGGGTCCACGTGCTGCTGCGCTACACCACCATCGGCAAGACGATGCGCGCCATGTCCGAGAACAAGGACCTGGCGGAGGTCAGCGGCATCAACACGTCGCGCGTCACCGACCTCACCTGGATGCTGTCCGGGATCCTCGTCGGGCTGGCCGGGGTGGTGCTGGCCATCAACACCTCCTCGTTCTCCCCGGTGCTCGGCACCCAGTTCATGTTCCTGGTGTTCGCGGGAGTGATCCTCGGCGGCATCGGCAAGATCTACGGCGCCATGATCGGCGCCCTCATCACCGGCATCAGCACCGAGGTCGCCGCCGGCTTCGTCGGCTCGGCCTACGCCGACGCCGCGGCCTTCGGGATCATGATCCTGCTCCTGCTCATCAGGCCGAACGGCTTGTTCGCGGCCAAGGGAAGGGC
>JAJYAB010000388.1 GCA_021779775.1 Actinomycetes bacterium | reverse complement strand
TCGTGGTTGCGGCGGCATGGATCGGCATCGCCCAGTCGCGCTTGACCATCCTCTGGGTCATGCCGCTGGTCTCGGGGCTCTATCTCGGCCAGCTGGCCGTCGACGGCCTTCCGGTGGTGTCGCACATCGGGTTCCTGGCCCAGGTGCTGGCCGTCTGCTTCATGGTGGCAGAGTCCCTCGCATGGGTCGCCGCACGCCTGCGAGGGGCCGAGCGGGTGGCGGCTGCCCGGCTGGGCCACATGGATGCCCTGGTGGAGGTGGCGACGGCGTTGGCGTACGACCTCGAGCCGGTGGGTGTGACGTCGACGGTGGCCGACTTGGCCCGGGTGCTGCTGCGGGCGAGCTCTTCCATCGTGCTGTTGCCAGGTGAGGACGGGTTGCTCGTGCGTGAGCGGCGGGGTGACGATGCCGTCACCGGCCCGCCCCCTGCCGTCCGGGCCGGCGCGGTCGCGGCGTTCGGAAGCCGCCGGCTGGTGGCGGAGCGCCGGAGCCGGACGTGGGACCTGTTCGTCCCGCTGCTGGGCACCGCCGGGGCGCTCGGGGTGGTGGAGCTCTCGGACTGCCGGATCCGGGGGGTCGACCCGTTCACCCGGAGCCTGGCCGAGGCGTTCTCGATCCAGGCCGGTCTGGCCCTCGAGCGCACGTGGAGCCGGGCGCGGTTGGTCGACACGTCGATGCGCGACGACCTCACGGGCCTGAAGAACCGGCGGTGGGCCATGGCCACCCTTGCCCGTATCGAGCCCGGGGACGCCGTCGTCATGATCGATCTCGATCACTTCAAGCAGGTCAACGACACCTTCGGCCACGGCGCCGGCGACCGCGTGCTGCGCGAGTTCGCGGCGTTCCTGCACGAGAGCCTGCGTGCCGAGGACGACGTGGCGCGCTTCGGAGGGGAGGAGTTCCTGGTCGTCATGCGGACCCCTGGCTCCCAGCCACGCGAGTCGGTCGACCGGCTGCGGCGCCGGTGGATGCAGCGGGGCCCTTTGGTGTCGTTCAGCGCCGGCATGTGCATCCACCAGGGGGGTGCGCCGGTGAGCGCCACCCTCCGACAGGCAGATGTCGCCTTGTACGACGCCAAGGGCGCCGGTCGTAACCGCGTCCGCGTGGCGACGGGGTGGCGTGCAGCGCCGGTAGGTTCGTCAGATGGTGATGAGGGGGGCGCCGGCGGCTCGGCGGGCGCTCACCTGCACGCGTCGAGCAGGCTGGGCGATCCTGGAGGCAGCACCTGACCCGGGTTGGCCCGTCTCGTGGCCGGTGCCCGGGCATCCTCCGACCGGCGCGTCCCCGCTAGGGTTCGTCCGTGGACAGCGGAGCGTCGCCGAGGCGCGTGCCCCACGTTCGCCTGCTCCAGCCGCCCGAGGTCGCGAAGGCGGCTGACGTCTTGGCTCAGGCGTTCGATGACGACCCGGTCGCCGATTTCATCTTCAGATCCGACAGCGGCCGTGCGCGGGGACTCCGTCGCTTCTTCACCATCCAGCTCCGGCACCTCTACCTTCCCTACGGTGAGGTGTGGACCACCGGCGGCGGCCCGGCCGTGCCTGAGGCAGCGGGGGCCTTCGACATCCCCGACGTGGCCGGTGTCGCCATGTGGTCGCCGCCGGACCGGCCGGCATTCACCAGGCGTGATCGCATCCGCATGCTTCCCATACTGGGCTCGCTCTTGTCGGGTCGCCAGCCGTTGGAGGCGCTGCGGCTACTGGCGGCCGTCGACGCCGCACGGCCCCGACGGCCCCTGTGGTACCTGGCGACCTTGGGCACGGCACCGGTGCACCAGGCGCGGGGGATCGGGTCGTCCCTGCTCGGTCCGGTGCTCCGCCGGGCCGACGTCGAAGGCACCGAGTCCTACCTGGAGTCGTCCAAGGAGTCCAACATCGCCTTCTACCATCACCACGGGTTCGAGGTGGTGGAGGAGATCCGGACGTCGAGGGCCGCTCCGACGTTGTGGGCGATGCTGCGCCAGCCGCGCCCGTCCGACCGCTGACGACGCTCGCAACGGCTGGCCGGGCTCCTCGACAACGAAGCCCCATAGAACGAAGCCCCATGGGGAGTCATCCGTTGGGGACGCCAAGTGTCCGGAGGGAGCCCTCGGCCCGGGCGACAGCTTCGGGCTCCACCGCGTGGAGGCCCTCGGGCAGCTGCCCGGGAGTGGCGACCAGCCGCCGGGTCGCGTGGAGGATGGCGCGAGCCGGGGCAGACGGCAGCCCCCGGCTTCGTAGGGCCAGGCCCACCGTGCGTCGGGGAAGGCCGCCCACCGTCAGGAGCCGGAAGCTGCTCCGCAGGTGCGGTGGGACGGCACTGGCCGGAAGCAGGGCTGGCCCGTGGCCCTCGAAGGTCAAGGAGGCGATGAGCCGGACCCCGTCCATCTCGGCGCGCGGGTGGAGCTGCACTCCGGCCGGGGCCAGCACGGATTCGATCTCGGTGCGAAACGGCGTGCCGGGCGCGGGGGCGAGGCGGACATGGTCGGGCAGCTCGTCGAGCTCGACTGTCGTCCGCCCGGGCAGTGGATCGCCAGCCGACGGCACGACGAGCACGATGTCTTCCTGGAACAACGGCTCGAATGTG
>JAJYAB010000387.1 GCA_021779775.1 Actinomycetes bacterium | reverse complement strand
ACGTGATGGCCGGCATCGCCACCACCGTCGTCGAGGCCGCCCTGTTGGGCCGGCGCGCGATCGGCGTCGAGGTCGAGCCCCGCTGGGCCGCGCTCGCCGAGGCGAACCTCGACCACATGCTCGACCCCGGCCAGCGCCCACTCGCCGAGGTCCGCGTCGGGGATGCCCGCAAGCTCGGTGACGTGGTCGGCGACCTCACCGGCACTGTCGATCTGGTCTGCACCTCACCGCCGTATGCCTGCGACGTCGGCAACATGGACAAGACCAACTGGGGCGCCGGCGGCGACCTGTGCCCGAGCGAGACCCGGAACTACTCGACCGACAAGGACAACCTCGGCCACGCCCGCGGGGCGGTCTACGAGGCCGCCATGGCCGAGGTCTACGCCGGCTGCTTCGAGCTGCTGCGTCCCGGTGGCATCCTCGTCACCGTCACCAAGCACTCCCGCCGAGGTGGTCGGACCCTCGACCTGGCCGGCCTCACCAGCGTGCTCGCCCGAGGAGCAGGGTTCAGCTACCTCGGCCACGTCGTCGCCCTCCACGCCGCGGTCCGCGACGGCGAGCTCGTGGCCCGCCCGTCGTTCTGGCAGACCACCCAGGTCCGCAAAGCCCGCAGCCGGGGCGAGCCCGCCCACGTCGTGGTCCACGAGGACGTCCTCGCCTTCCGCAAGGCGGTGCCCGATGCCCATTGAGCTGCCGCTGTCGGTGTGGCCGGTCGCCCAGCGCACCGGCCGCGCCCAGCGCTCGCGGCGGTACCTGGAGATCTCGGGCACCCACCCGGCCAAGATGCTCCCCGCTATCGCGGCGCGGGCCGTCGCCACCTACACCCAGCCCGGTGACATCACGCTCGACCCGATGTGTGGGGTGGGGACCACCCTCGTCGAAGCCGTCCACCAAGGCCGCGACGCCATCGGCATCGAGTACGAGCCAGAGTGGGCCGACTACGCCCAGGCCAACCTCGCCCTCGCCGCCAGTCAGGGTGCGAGCGGTCATGGCGAGGTCATCTGCGGGGATGGGCGTTCGCTCGCCAGCCTCATCGATCCCGCCGTCCGCGGCCTCGTCGCCCTGGTGCTCACCTCCCCGCCCTACGGACCGTCGCTCCACGGTCGGGTCAGCGCCGTCCCCGGCCACGGCGTGCGCAAGACCCACGACCGGTACTCGACCGACCCGGCCAACCTGGCCCACATAGGGCTCGCCGGGCTGCTCGACGCCATGCGGACCCTGCTACGAGGCGCCGCCCAGGTGCTGCGGCCCGACGGCGTGGTCGCCATGACCGTCCGGCCGTGGTGGCGCGCCGGGCAGCTGATCGACCTCCCCGGCGCCCTCGCCCGGGTCGGCGAGGAAGCCGGGCTCGTCCTCTACGAACGCAACGTCGCCCTCCTCGCCGCACTCCGAGATGACACCCTGGTGCCCCGGACGTCGTTCTTCGCCCTCGAACAGGTCCGCAAAGCCCGCGCCGCCGGGCTGCCCCGCCTGGTCACGGCGCATGAGGATCTGTTGGTCTGGAGGCGCCAGTAGTGGCAGCCGGGCGGCGCAGTGTCGGGCCAGAGCGGCGCGCCTACCACCAAGACGAGCTCGTGGTGCTCCCACCCATCAAGGTGCCCCTCGACGCCGAACACGAACAGCGAGCCCTCATCGCCCTCGGCGACCTCTTGGCGCCGCTCTTTGCCCCCGGGTCGTTGACGTCGGGCGACAGCGAAGGCCCGAGGGACAGGGCCGCGGCGCCGAGGGCCGCCGTGAGCTCGTTCGGTGGGCACATCGCATGGCCTTGACAGTCCGCGGTGATCGAGGTCTCCTCCGAGACCCCAAGTCCAGACCGCACAAGGAAGTCCACCCGTGAAGATCGCCACCTACACCCGGATCTCGACCGACGAGGCCCACCAGCCCTACTCTCTCGAAGCCCAAGCCACCCGACTGCGCTCCTACGTCGACAGCCAAGAGGACTGGGAGCTGGTCCGCACTTTCAGCGACCAAGCCTCGGGGGCGACCACCGAACGCCCTGACCTCGAACGAGCGCTCGCCGCGGCCCGAGCGCATCGCTTCGACCTCCTTCTCGTCTACCGGGTCGACCGCTTCGCCCGGTCAGTGCGCGGCCTGGCCACGCTGCTCGAAGCGCTCGACGCCGCAGGTGTGGCGTTCCGTTCGGCCACCGAGCCGTTCGACACCGCCACCCCGGCCGGGCGGATGATGGTCCAGATGCTCGGCGTGTTCGCCGAATTCGAGCGGGCGACCATCATCGACCGGGTCATCGCCGGCATGGAACGCAAGGCCGCTCGCGGCGAGTGGTGCGGCGGCGCACACCCCTACGGCTACCTCGTCGACCCGGCCAGCGGGCACCTCGTCGTCAACCCCGACGAGGCGCCTCTCGTGGCCGTCATCTTCGACCGCTACGGCCGCAAACGACACGGCGCCAAGACCATCGCCACCTGGCTCAACAAACACGGTCACCGCACCAAGGCCGGCAAGCCGTGGAACCACATGGCCGTCCTCACCGTGTGTTGGCGGACTCGCTTGATGATCGCGTGAACGCCGTTGGTCGTGATCGTGTGGGAGGCACACGACCGAACGACCA
>JAJYAB010000386.1 GCA_021779775.1 Actinomycetes bacterium | reverse complement strand
AGCGCCCCACGGATCCATCACGATCCGCGAGAGCGTGCCGTCGAAGTCGCTGAGCAGCAGGAGCGGCCGCAGCGCCAGGTCGGGCTCCACCATCCGGAGCAGTTCGGCCCCGCGGAGCAGCTCCGGTCCGCGGGCCCCGCTCACGGGAACGGTCACCGGCCGGCCCCCGTTCGGGCTGCCGGGCGGCACCACGCTCCCGCGTCCCCCACGGCGCTCGTCACCGGGTTCATGGGGACAGGGAAGCACCGGGGATCACCCGGCGGACGCTCTCCAGGAACTGTGGGGGGCCCAGCTCGCCGTAGCCGACGGCACGGACGATGCCCTGCGCGTCCAGCCAGTAGTGGACGGGCAGTGCGTACGCCGACCAGGTGCGCTGCGCCGCTCCCGCCTGGTCGATCCCGACCGGCAGGTCGAGCCGCATGCGGGTCGCGAACTCCGACACCACCGCCGGGCTCTCGTGGACATCGACCAGCACGATCGCCAAGCGCGGGCCGAGCTCGTACGAGTAGCCCTCCATGAGCGGCAGCTCGTCCTGGCAATCGGGACACCACGACGCGATGAAGTTGACCCACACCGGTCGGCCCCGCAGCGCGGCCAGGTCGACGGTCCCGCCGCCGAGGCGCGGGAGCACCAGCGACGGCGCACGGTCGCCCACCTGGAGCCCGACCTCGGGCGGCGACCCCGACCCAGTGGCGGGCAACACCCCGGGCGATCCCGTGCCCGGCGTGCCACCCGTGCCGGGCGTTCCCGGGAGGTGGGAGCCAGCCGGCGTTGCCCCGGCCGGCGGCGTGGTCGCGGCCGGCGGCGTGGCCGAGGGCGTCGACGTGGCCGCCGGTCGGGCGGACGATGGGACGGTGTACGGCCGAGCCCCGGGAGCGAGATCGGGAACGACCACGATCACCCCGGCGAGCACGATCAGCACGAGCAGCAGGGCCGCGAGCACGCCCAGGAGGATGGGGGAGCGCATCGGTCGCGAGTGTACGCGCGACGTGCATGGCTCCGCCCCGCGGCCGCTGCTAGGATTCGCTCCCCGATGAGCAGCCCACGGTCCGTGCGCCTCTTCCGCCAGCTCGAGCGCCACGTGGTCTCCTCGGTGCTCACCGGCATCGGGGTCATGCTGCTCGCCGCGGGACTCGTCGCCTACGTCTCGCCGCTCGGGGCAAGCGGCGGCGCGCCGGTCGCCACGTCCGGTGGCGCGGGCGGGTCGCCTGCCTCGGCTGCCCCTCCGCCATCGGCGCCGCCTGCAGTTCAGCCATCGGCACCAGCGTCGACGGGCCCGTCGTCACCGTCGCCCGCGCCGGCGAGCGCGGTGGCCACCCGGGTGGTGATCCCCGCCCTGAAGATCGACCTTCCGGTGGTCGCGCCACGGCCGAATGAGAGCTTCCCCCTGTGCGACGTGGCCGAGTACTGGCTCGGTCCCGGCTCCGCCCCCACCTACGTGCAGCCGGGGCAGGAGGGCACGACCTACATCTATGCGCACGCCCGGGCAGGGATGTTCCTGCCGCTGCTGACCGCCTCGCAGACCGGCAACGGCACCGGCATGATCGGATACAGCGTGCTCGTCTACACCAGCGACTCGAAGGTGTACTGGTACAGCATCGCGACGGTGACCCGGGGCCTGCCCTACAACGACGTGGCACCGCCACCCATGGCGCACGGTTCGACCCAGCAGCTCGTGCTGCAGACGAGCGAGGGACCGTACACGACGTCCACCAAGCTGCGCGTCGTCGCGACCCTGGCGCTGGTGCAGCCGGCGTCGTACGCGGAATCCCACCCGACCCCGCACCCGCAGGTCTGCACCTGAGCGACCCGGCCCGCACCTGAGCGACCCGGCCCGCACCCTGTCAACCCGCCGGGCGATCCTCCCGCACGCCGCCGGCCGGCGGCGTGCGCGGCGCCTGGCCCCGCATCCCCAGCGCGGGCATGACGGCGACCAGGGTGACCACCCCGGCCACCAGGAACAGCCCGGCGAGGATGGCCGCCCCCTGGTCGGCGGCCCAGCGCTCCAGCGCGTCGACCACCAGCCCGTCCGCCAGCGGGCGTCCGCGGAGTGCGACCGGCAGCACGCTGTCCCGGTAGGCCTGGTCCTGGATGGCCCGGCTCAGCGACTCGATCCTGCCAGATCCGAACGCCGTGAGCACCGCCAGGCCCACGGCCATGCCCAGCATGCGGGCCACCGTGACGGCCCCGGCGGCGACACCGAACGCCGCCTTCCCCGCCGCCTCGACCGCCGCGACCGACCGTGGAGAGACCGTCAGTCCGAAGCCGAAGCCGAACAGACCGAGCAGCGCGGCGAGCACGCCCAGCCCCGTGAACCGCGTGGCCGTGCCGAGCGCCGCCATCGCGGCCGCCGAGAGCACGAGACCGGCCAGGCTGATGCGCAGGATGCCGGTGCGTCGCATCGCCAGGCCCGACACGAGCGCGCCCGCCGCCATCGCGGCCGCCAGGGCGCCGAGCGCGACCCGCTCGTCCGGCGGGCCGCCGTAGAGCACGCGGTCCACGAAGACCGCGCCCCCGATCAACGCGGTGGCGAGGGCGTAGCCGGTCAGCGCGCTGACCGCGACCGCGCCACCCAGG
>JAJYAB010000385.1 GCA_021779775.1 Actinomycetes bacterium | reverse complement strand
GTAGCGCAGTCCCAGGCAGACTCCCCGCTGACCGGCTTCCTCCCTGACGTAGCCGAAGGACAGCTCGCTTTCGAGGTCGATGGTGCGCACCTCAAGCCCGTGGTCGTTGATGAGGTCGGTCAGATGGCTGACGAGGCAGAACGACGCTCCGGCAGCGAAGTACACCAGGGGCGCGGGAGCACTGTCGGCGCCGGGCGGAAGTCCGGTGCCCTCGTCGGAGCGCAGCTCGTAGGCGCCGTATCCCTTGACGCCCGGAGTGACCAGAGCGTGCTTGCGTAGTCCTTCGTCGGTCTTCATGGCGACCTTGACCGGGAACTGGAATACGGTCTTGGTCGTGTTCTCGACAGTGTTGGGTGTGCCCGCGAGCCTGGGCAGGTCCACCTCTGATACGGCGAGCTTGGTCACGAGCAGTTGCTGGGTGTCGGCGGTCATTGCGTGCATTCCTTTTCTAGAGCGGTCTGTTCAGGGCAGCGGACCATTGAGCCTGCGGTCCAGGGTCGGGCGAGCGTGATGCTCGGAGTTGTGTTCGCCGTCGGTTCACCACGTCATGAACCGCCGAAGGGTGGCTGTAGACCCATCCCGTACAGGACGAGTTGGGCTAGTTCGTCGACGTCGACGCGCCGGCCCGTCTTGTGCCCGATCGCGACGGATGCGAACATCGCGCCGGCGGCGGCACCGATCAGTTCGGGCCGTAGCTCACCGGCTTGTGCTCTGGACTCCAGATACGACTGCAGAACGTTCTGGGCGGTGGTCACTACGTCGCGGAAGGCCGCGTCGGCGTGGCTGGTCGAGAAGAACAGCGATACCAGATCGGCATGGGCGGCGAGGGTGTCGTCGAACGCCCGGATCAGTTCGGGCAGGACCGCAGCCGCCGACTGGCCAGCGTGCTCGCTGAGCAGCGCGCGCAGCTGCGGCAGGAAACCGCGCTCCTCGAGCACCGCCGCGACCAGATCTTCCTTGCTGTCGAAGTAGTGGTAGAGCAGCCCGGGTGTCACGTTCGCCGCCTCCGCGATGTCCTTCACCGACGCCCCGTCGATGCCCTTACGGGCAAACGTGACCAACGCAGCCTCCACGAGCTGCTCACGACGTCGTTCTGCCTGCTCCTGGCGGGTCACCATGACGCCATTCAACCGTTGATTGAACGCTTAGTCAATGACTACGAACGCCTTGCTGGGATTGGGCGAAGCGACAGTGCGGCTAGGCACTTCTCGAGCGACCCTGAGCAGAGTCCCTCACGGGCGTGCTCGCGTTAGCGCGATCTTGCACTCCGCATGGCGTGCGCTGACGTAGGGCTCTGCTCGCGTTTGGCTAGCTCTTGGGACTGCCCAGGACCAGACAGCCGGCGGACCGCTAGGGGGACTCCTGCCTGTCGACGACGATCACGCTGGCCCGAAGCTTCAGCGTGGGATCGATCGGTAGACGCGGTATGCCAACACAACGTGGGCAATAGCGGCCACGAACGTGAACAGCGCCACGCCCCATAGTCCGTAGGCCAGTAGGAGTGCGGCGAGCACGAGCAGCCACACGGCGACAACGGCTCGGGTGACGACGACTCCACGCGGATGCCTCTGGTTGAACCCTGCTGCGATGCTCATGAGAGCCTCCCTGCTTCGAGAGTACCCCCGGGCTCCGTTTGCTGGTCCTGCGATCCTTCCTGGGCGTCCGCAAGGATCAAGACCCCTAGCCATGGGCGCCACGTCAGCGTGGCGCCTTCAGAACCTTCAGTTGTGGCAGTCAGAGTTGAAGCTGCAGAACCTATTAGGGGGCGGAGCTGCATCGATAGGAAGTCGCGATGTCCCTATTGACTACCTCAGCGGGCCTGCCGACGGGCGACGCTGGGCGAGCTCCCAGCGCAGGCCGCAGAAGCTTGCCACCACGACACGGAGCCGAGTGCTCCAAGGGATCGCAAGAGGCCGGAAGGTGTGCAGCCACCTGACGTCCGCGGTGCGCGCTTCCGTCAGACGAGGGTAGGTCGCTGAGGTGCCAGGACCTGCTGGATCGCGGGGGCGAGAATGGCGACCAGCTGCTCGGTGTCAGCATCGGTCAATGTCGGGACTCCGATGATCCGCCGGTTGGTGATGACGCCGACGAGCATCGATGCGGCGAGACCGGCTCGCAGGGACGCGTCAGCGGAGCTGTTGTCGGCGGTGCCCTCCAGAAGTCGCGACTGGATGAATTCCCGGAGCTCCGCTCGCGCGTGTTCGGAGACGATCGCGCTGCGCAGCATCGCCATGAGGGGTTCGGACTCAGCGGGGATGCCTTCCCAGGCGCTCAAGTACGCCCGTACGACCCGCTCGCCGAGGTGCTCGTCCGGTCCCTCGAAGGCGGTGTCGAAGTGCTCGAGCGCCGAGTGCGGAACGTCAATCACCGACGCGAACAGGTCGTCCTTGGAGCCGAAGAACTGCATCACCTGGGACGCGTCCACGCCTGCGTCGGCCGCGATGCTACGGATCGTGGTGGCAGCGAAACCGTCGCTGGCGAACCGGGCGCGGGCTGCGTCCAGCACGGCCTGCCTGGTGCTGCCCTTGCCGGGACGTCGGCCGCGGCGTGTCTCGGGAGCTGGATCCATCAGGTTCACGAGA
>JAJYAB010000384.1 GCA_021779775.1 Actinomycetes bacterium | reverse complement strand
ACACACCCTGTGCCGCCGCACCGATCAGAGAACCAGCACGGACAAAGCCAGTACCAACTAGCCAGAACCCCAGTACCGCCTACCTGGACTACCGGTACCAAGAACCGCTATGCGCCAGTCGGCCGAGTCCAAGGCGGAACCGACCAGGCCGCCACCGCCGAGGCACAAAGCGTGCTCGGCCAGCTCGGCTCCGGCGTCTTAGTGCACCCGAACCTGAGCGCCACCCGAGGTGCCGCCACCACGACCGTCGTCGTCACCGGACAGGCCGAAGGGATCCTGCCGTTCTTGAGCCTGCCGGTGCGCTCGGTGGCCACCGGGCCGTCGGAACGGTTCACCACAAGCGGCCAGGGACCATGAGACGGGGGCCTCGACGCCGGGACAACGAGCGGGGCTCGGCCACGGTCGAGCTCGTCATCTTGACCCCGCTGCTCATCCTCCTGTTGCTGTTCGTCGTCGCCCTCGGCCGACTGGCGGGGGCGCGCATCGACGTCGACGGCGTCGCTGCCCAGGCCGCCCGGGCCGCGTCGATCGCCCGCAGCCCGCAATCCGCCACGTCGAGCGCTCAACAGACCGCGGCGTCGGCCCTCAGCTCCCAGCACATCACCTGCGCCCACCTGGCCGTCTCGGTCGACACCACCAATTTCGCGCCTGGTGGTTCGGTGGCCGTGACCGTCTCGTGCGCGGTCGACCTCGCCGACCTCACGGGTCTGAACCTGCCAGTCACCGAGACGGTAGCCAACCGTGCCGTGTCGCCTATTGACACCTACCGGAGCGTCAACGGATGACAAGCGCGGATCGGCTGCGGAGCCGACTCCGAGACGAAGAGGGAATGGTCACCGCCTTCGTCGTCATCTTCACCTTCGCTCTGCTCCTCCTGGCCGGCCTCGTGATCGATGGCGGGCTCACCCTCGCCGCCCGGGTCCAGGCCATCGACGAAGCCCAAGCCGCGGCCCGCGCCGGCGCCCAGGCCATCAACCTCCCGCTGTACCGCTCCACCGGCCAAGTCGTCCTCGACCCGTCCCAAGCCCGCCAGGCCGCCGAGTCCTACCTGGCCGCCACCGGGCACACCGGCACCGTCGCGGTCAACGGTGACGACGTCGAGGTCACAGTGTCGATCTCACAGGCCATGCAGATCCTGGGCATCGGCGGAATCGGCAGCCTGAGCGTCACCGGCCACGGCAACGCCATCCCCGAGCACGGCGTCACAGGAGCAGGCACATGACCCGGACCATCAAGATTGCCAAGGGACTCTCCGCCTTCATCCTCCTTGCCGTCCTCCTCATCGCCGTGCCCTGGGCGCTGTGGCATTACGTCGGCTGGCCCCTGCCCCACGGCCTGCCCAGCTGGTCGCAGTTCACCACCGCCCTCAACCAACACGGCATCCCCGATCAGGTGCTGCTCAAGGCCCTGGCCTGTGTCGTATGGATCAGTTGGGCGATCCTCGCCACTTCCGTACTCGTCGAGGTCCCCGCTGCAGCGCGCGGCCGCTCCGCTCGACGCCTCGCCGTCATCGGACCGCTCCAGCCGCTCGTCGGGCACCTCGTCGCCGCCATCCTCGTCGCCACTCTCGCCGTCCTGCCCCGACCGGAGGGCAACAGCCCGTCACGCCTCTCGGCCAACCTGCAATACGGTCGACCACGGGAACCCGCTGTCGCGATGGTGTTGGCGAGCGACTTCACGCCAGGTCCTGCGCCATCTACCGCTACCGGCGCCACGCCCCCGGTGAGCACCGCCACGAGCACCTACGTCGTCCAACGAGGCGACACCCTCTGGGGCATTGCCGAACACCAACTCGGCGACCCAATGCGGTGGCGGGACATCTTCGCGCTCAACGAAGGCCGCACCGAGCCAGCCGGCCAGACCTTCACCGACCCCCACTGGATCTACCCCGGCTGGACCCTTGAGCTGCCCTCACCAGCGGACCTCGCGCCTGCCCCGGTGTCACCAATCCCGGGCCCAACGCAAACGGCCCCGACTACGCCCGCGACCCCGCCTACGCCCGTGCCGACGGCTACCGCACCCACCACAGCTGCACCTACAACCACTGTCCCGACGACCGGCATCCGGCCTGGCAACCCGGTCGATGCAAACGGGCACGTCCCACATCCCGCTGAGCACACCCAGCCCGTCCGCCTGCCGTCGGGCTCGATAGTGGCGGGATCATTTGCCGCCGGAGTTCTCTCCGCAGTAGCGATCGGCCGACTGCGACGGCGCCACGGCTACCACTACCGGCCACCTCGTCCCGGACGTGACCTATGCCCCGAGCCGCCTCGCCCGACGCTGCGCCACCTGCTCGACGCGGCAAGTGTCCAGCACGACCCTGCCGAAACCCCCGAGAAAGAGCTGTTCCCTGCCGGACCCTTCGATGACGGCGAACGACGCCACCAGCCCGGCACTTTGGAGATCGGCATCCGATACGGGGACCCGGTCACCGTCGAGATAACTGAGCTCTCCGGTCTATCCATCTGCGGTCCGAGCAGCCACGGTCATTTGCAAAGTCTCCGAGGGATCCCGAGTAGGTCGAGAGCGGTGTCGGGTTGACGGGCCAGTTGGCGGGTAGCAGCTGCGATGTTGACGGAGCG
>JAJYAB010000383.1 GCA_021779775.1 Actinomycetes bacterium | reverse complement strand
TCACACCGCTCTCGTTGGGGTGAGAACCGCTCTGCAACTGGTAGCAACGTGGTAGCAACAGGGTAGCAATCGGGGCGATCGGACCCGGTCATTGAACCTCGCTGCGACCCCTTCCTGAGCACGAAATCGGGTCATCGGCGGACGTCCGCACACACCACCGCCCGCACTCAAAAACCGTTGAGGGCAACCTCGTCCGGGTTCAACTCCCGGCTTCGGCACCAACTGAACTGGGGCACCCTGCACCGTCGCTTCCTCGCGGGCTGGGAGATCCGCGACGGTGGGACCGAGTTGTTCCGGCCACGAACGGTGGCGATCATTCGCCGCCCGGATCCCGAACCCCTGGGCGAACGAGCCGACAGGGTCACCCGCACCGGCGGCATGAGTCCGCGGAGAGCCGGATGCGACGAGAGCCGCACGTCCGGTTCGGAGGGCGGGTCGAGGAGACGGACCGGCTGAACGGCCGACACTGCGCCTTGACCCGACCCCTACACGGTGAGCCGAGAAGCGACGATCCCAGCACGGCGACGGCGGAGCCGAGGTCCGCCGAGCTCGCCGTGAGCGGGCCGGCGACGAACAGCTTCGTGGACAGGCGACCGCCAACCCGGCTGACGCCGAGCAGCGTGCCGACTGCGAAGAGCAGCCCGATGATGAGCTGACTGGTCAGGCTGGGGACGATCGCCCCGGCCACCCCGTAGACGCCCCGGGCAACCGCGAACACGGCGATGAGCTTCTGCGCGTCCTACGGCGTGGGGCGGCTGCTCGACGAGAACGCGGTCCAGCTGGCGGAGGTGGCCCCAGCGAAAGCTGCGCAGGAAACCCGAGATGCCCGGCCAGGGTGGCCGGCAGGAGGAGGCCCGCGTCGGCCACCAAGTGGTCGTCGTCGAAGGCGGTGTCGAGCCGGTCCAGGCTGTTCAATGATCGCATCTGTCCGGTGCTCCACTGCGACGGGTTGGATGGGCTTCTCAACGCCACCTTCCCTGTTCAGCGGGGCCCGATTCCTCGTTTTGGCAGCCCGTCACACCGCGTCCTCGGCGGATCGGGGCTAACAAGACGTGGCGTGCAGCGGGCGTCGGCTGCTGCCGCATGGATCGCTCGACGACGCTCGAGGAACGCGCTGGGAGCGGCAACGGCAAGGTTTGACAGCCGCGATATGATCGCGCGTTACGGCCGAGCCTCGGATCCGCTCGCACAGCAGTCCACACACCCGATCTGCTTCTGACCGGTGGCACAGGAGGGCTGACGAAGGGTGACTCGCGACGAGCCCGACTCGCAGGCTCTCGGGCTGCGTTCGCCGTCAGTGCCGCACCGCCTGCTGCCGCGCCTGGCGTTCACCGGACCGGACCGGACCGGCGGGTTCTCGGGGCGTCGCTATCGGCGCATGCGCGAGACGCGCTGGGGTTATCTCTATGTCGCGCCCGCCCTGCTGATCCTCTTCGCGTTCACCTTCGCGCCCACGCTCTTCGTGGTGTACATCAGCTTCTTCAACTGGAACCTGCTCGATCCGCCGCTCTCGCGTGCCGTCGGCCTGAGCAACTTCAGTCAGCTGCTCGGGTCGGCCGACTTCCTGCACAGCCTGTTCGTCACTGCGTACTTCGCAGTCGCCACGGTGGCGCTCGGAACGGCGATCGGATTGTTCATCGCGCTGGCGCTGAACAGGAAGGCGTTTGTCAGGAGCGCCACCCGCCTGGCAGTGTTCTCTCCCTACGTCACCCCGCTCGTCGCAACGTCGATCATCTGGGTGTGGATCTTCAATCCACAGTTCGGCCTGGCCAACGCGGCGCTGCATGCCGTCGGGTTGCCGGAGCTGCAATGGCTCGAGTCGACGACATGGGCGTTGCCTGCCGTGGTCATCTTCACGCTCTGGCACAACCTGGGCTTCACGGTGATCATCTTCCTGGCTGGGCTCACAACGATCTCCCAGGAGCTCAGCGACGCGGCACGGGTCGACGGGGCGGACGCCTGGCAGGAGTTCCTCTGGGTGACGCTGCCACAGCTCACGCCCACCGTGCTCTTCGTCGTGATCATCTCGACGGTTGGCGCGCTCCAAGCCTTCACCCAGTTCTACAACATGACCGGCGGCGGGCCCCTCAACGCGACCACGACCACGAGCTACCTGCTGTACGAGCAGGCGTTCGTGTTCTACCGCGCGGGACCTGCGGCCGCGCTGGCAGTGATCCTCTTTGTGATCACGGCCGTACTCACCTTGGTGCAACTGCGGCTCGGACGGAACCGGGACGCAAGCGCATGACCACGCACCGCGGCGTCGACCACAAGGAGGGCGAGTGCAATGTCGGCAGCGCACAGGCACCTGCAACCGGGCGCACCACGCTGGCAGATAGCTGCGGCCCTGGGGGTGGCCGCCATCCTGATGGCGGCCTGCAGTTCATCGGCGGGGGCCAGCGCCAGCCCGGCGGCCAGCGCCCCCGCCAGTGCCATTTCGGGCGGCGTGCCGGCGTCCTCGGGCAGCGCACAGTCGGCCACCATCTCATTCATGGAGGCGATGTCGTCGGGCACATTGAAGACCACGCTCGACACGCTGGTCGGCCAGTTCGAGGCGGCATACCCGGGGATCAAGGTGACCCTTGT
>JAJYAB010000382.1 GCA_021779775.1 Actinomycetes bacterium | reverse complement strand
CTGCATTGGCCGAGCCTCTTCGGGTGCTCGCCAACCGCGGGGTCAACGGCATCGAGGGTGTGGTGTCGACCGGCCTCGGGGTGGCGTTGGCCAGCGGGCCGACCGTGGTCTTGGTGGGCGACCTGTCGTTCCTCCACGACCTGACGGCCATGGTGCGGCCGGCCGGGGTGGATCCGCCGTGCACCGTGGTGGTGGCGGACAACGGGGGGGGTGGGATCTTCTCGTTCCTGCCGCAGGCCGGGGCGCTCCCCGGCGAGCGTTTCGAGCGGCTGTTCGGCACGCCCCAGGCGGTCGACGTGGTGGACGTGGCACGGGGGATGGGTGTTCGGGTCGCCGACGTCGGCGACCCGGCGGCCCTGCGCAGCGCTATGGACGAGGCCGCCCGGTCTCGCGGGATCAGCGTCGTCCGGGTCCGCCTCCCCGGGCGCCAGGTCAACGCTGCGCTCCACGAGGAGCTCCACCGCCAGATGGCGAGCGCGGCCTACGAGGCGCTCGGACTTCCATGACACGACGATGGTCCCGTAGGCCGTCCTGCCTGTGTCGTTGGTGTTCTCGACATCTGGGAAGTCATCGAAGACCTGGTGGGTGGGGCACTGGGGGCGGTTGGGGGCGGCAGTGCTGCATGAGGTGGCAGTGCTGCATGAGGTGCACGTGGCGGCTGCGGTCGGTCGGGGCGTGAACGAGCCGCTGACGGAGCTTCGCCGGCCTGCCCCGGTGGTGCTCCGGCCCGGCCGGACCGTGGCAGGCTGGGGAAATGCCGTCGCTTGCCGCCGATCTCGAATTCCGGGGTCTCGTGCACCAGGTCACCGACCCGTCGCTGCTTGCCCGGCTCGACGGCCCTCCGCTGGTCGCCTATACCGGGTTCGACCCGACGGCGGACAGCCTCCACGTGGGCAGCCTGCTGCAGATCCTGTTGCTCCGTAGGCTGCAGCGGGCAGGCCACCGGCCCATCGCTCTGGTCGGCGGCGGCACCGGGCTCATCGGAGACCCCGGGGGCAAGGCGACCGAACGGCCGTTGCTCGACGAGGAGCAGGCGGCGGCGAACTTGCGCGGCATCAGTGGCCAGCTGGAGCGCCTACTGGAGGTCGGGCCGGGGGCGGCGGAGGTGGTGGACAACGGCGAGTGGCTGCGAGGACTTGGGCTGGTCCCGTTCCTGCGCGACGTCGGCAAGCACTTCAGCGTCAACCAGATGGTGGCCAAGGAGTCCGTCCGGGCCCGCCTGGAGCGGCCCGAGCAGGGCATCTCGTTCACGGAGTTCAGCTACATGCTGCTGCAGGCCTACGACTTCCTCCACCTCCACGACTCACGCAGGTGCGAGGTGCAGCTCGGGGCCAGCGACCAGTGGGGGAACATCACCATGGGTGTCGACCTGGTCCGCCGCCGCCGCGGGGCTGAGGTGCACGGGTTGACCACGCCCCTCGTCGTCCGGCCCGACGGCACGAAGTTCGGCAAGTCGGAGTCGGGCACGGTGTGGCTCGACTCCCGGCGGACCAGCCCCTACCAGCTGTACCAGTTCTTCCTCCGATCGGAGGACGGGGTCGTCGGCGACTACCTCCGGTACTTCACGTTCCTCGACCACGACACGATCCGGAGCCTCGACCGGCACACCGCCGAGCATCCCGAGCGGCGCGAGGCCCAGCGGGCGCTGGCACGCCACGTCTGTGGCCTCGTGCACGGCGACGGCGAGGCCGATCGTGCCCAGCGGGCCGCAGCCGCCCTGTTCACCGAGGAGATCGTCTCGCTCGACGAGACGACCCTGCTGCAGGTGTTCGCCGAGGCGCCGTCGAGCGTCGTGCCCCGGGCCGACCTCGACGACGGCATCGCCCTGGTCGACGTGCTGGTCAGCAGCATGCTCGTGGGTTCCAAGGCCAAGGCGCGGGCCACCATCGAGCAGGGCGGCGCCTACGTCAACAACCGCCGGGTGGGCGACGTCGATGCCCGCATCGGTCACGACGACCTGCTGGCCGGGCGGTACGTGGTGCTACGGCGTGGTCGCCGCGACTACCACCTGCTGCGCTTGGCATAGGGTCGGCAGACGATGCTCTACGTGTTGTCCTCGCTGGCCGTGGTAGCCGCCGTGGTCGTCGGCGGTGCGCTCGCCTTGTTCGGCACCGGCCGTCGGAGCCGCCGGAGCCCCCGGAGCCCCTGGTGACCACCGGCGTCGACCTGACGGGTGGACCGGCAGACACGGTCATCGCCCCGCCACCTGCAGTGGCTGCCGAGCGGCTCGACCATGCCCTTGCTGCACCGATCGAGCGCCGGCGTGACGCCGTGGCCGACGTGGTGCGTGCCTACCCCGAGTGGTCAGAGGCATGGGCCCGCCTGGGGGAGCTGGCCCGCGACGACGTGGAGGCCTACGCGTGTTTCCGCGCCGGCTACCACCGGGGGCTCGACGGCCTCCGGCGTGCCGGCTGGCGGGGCAGCGGGTACGTGCGGTGGGTGCACGCCGGCAACCGGGGGTTCCTCCGCTGCCTGGCCGGGGCTACGGAAGAAGCGGCCCATGCCCCCCCTCCCAAAGGCGGCCTCACCGGACTCTGGGAACTGATAAAACAACCGGAAACCCAGCAAACCATCCAGTTCCTCATG
>JAJYAB010000036.1 GCA_021779775.1 Actinomycetes bacterium | reverse complement strand
CTCGGTGGACGGGTGGTCGCCCAGGGCCAGCGGAACCGCCGCCTGCGGCGCCTCGTGCCCGGACTCCACGACGATGCAGGCGAGCCGCTTGCCCCGCACCATGGGGACGACCTCGCAGTACGGCACGCCGGCGACGCTCAGCAGCAGGGGAAGCCCCTGGTCGCGGTGCAGCGGGATGACGTCCCCGGGGGCGAGGCCCAGAATCTCGTCACTGGCCAGGGGCACGTCGGGGAAGCACACCGCCGGCTCGACCGTGCACTCCAGCAGGCGGGCACGCACCTCGGCGACCATGTGCTCGTTGGCCGCCGGCTCGTCCACGTCCTCCAGGCGCTCGACGGCGTCGACCAGCGGGAGCAGCACGGTGAACGGCACGCAGAGGCTGGCGGGCATGGGACCGCCGTCACCGATGGAGAACGCCAGGGTGATCAGCGCGCAGTACTCGGACGGCTTGGCCACCTGCAGGAACATGCTGCTGGCCACCGACGTCGTGGCACCGAGCCCGAGCGGGAGGACCGGTGCGAACGCCGCGGGGATCTCGTCCAGCGCGGCGTTGGCCACCTCGCCCACCAGCAGCTGCTCGATCTCCGTCAGCGGTCGATCGTCGACCTGGGTGGTCCCGCTGCCGCCGAGCCGAACCTCCACCGCAGCCATGCAGAGTGCAACGGGGAGGTGCAGGACGACGCGTCCCCCGAGCGGGGTGACCATGGCGCTGGTGAGGAAGGTCGGCTCGGGGAGGGAGCTGGCGTACTCCTCCCAGCGAACCTGGTCGGTCGGCCCGGCCTCGACCCGCACCGGCATCCGCATCATGGCGGTGAGCGCACCACCGATCCGGTGCGCCAGCACCTCCAAGATCGGGTTCAACCGCCGCAGCCGCCCTCGCTCCAGGGTCTCCTGGCGCTGGAAGTCGTACGGCCGGACCCGGGTCTCGGCGGTGCTGGCATCGGCGGCGACTCGAGTCACGGTGACCTGGCTCTCCGGGTCCGGGCCGCTCCGTGGCCGATGGGCTGCGACGCCGTCCTGGCGTCACCCTCGAACTATCGGCGCTGCCGCGACCTGCCTTGAGCGAGCCGCCCAGCGCGCCACACTCCGGGCCCGAGCCGGCCCCGGAGGACCACCCTCCGGGGGCCGGCTGGCCCGAACCGCACTGCCGGCTACGGTATGGCCATCAGCGCCTGCAGCGTCTGGGACGTGGTGGTCACCACCTTGGTGTTGGCCTGGTACGACTCCTGGGCCACGATGAGGTCGGTGAGCTGACTGGCCAGGTCGACGTTCGATCCTTCGAGTGATCCCCCCACCAGCGTGCCGCGCCCACCGGTGCCCGGCGTGCCGATGGTGGCCTGCCCGGAGTTGGCGGTGCCGGCGTAGAGGAGGTTGCCCTGGTCGGCCAAGCCGCCCGGGTTGGCGAAGACCGCCATGGCCAGCTGGGCGATCGGCTCGGTGCGCCCGTTGGAGAACGCTCCGGTGACGGTGCCGTCGTTGCCGATCGTGAAGCTCTCCAACGTCCCGGAGGCGTTCCCGTCCTGGCCGACGGCTTCGAACGTCTGCTGGCCGGCGAACTGGGTCACCGCTCCCGCTGAGCCCGGAGCGGGGAAGTTGACGTTCCACACGTCGCCGGCCGGGAACGGATAGCCCGACGGCATCGTGCTCACCGGCAACGAGAACGACCCGTTGGCGTTGGTGGTCGCCCCGGTGATGCTCGATACCTGCCCGGTCGTCGGCGAGAACGCCACGGTCGGTGGGGTCGTCCACAGCGTGGTGGACCCCCCGCTGGGGATGGGCACGCTGCCCTGGACCGTCCACTGGTCGGCCGTGCCGGCGACGCCGGTGTACGTCAGCGTGACGGGGACAGTGTCGCCCAACGAGTCGTAGGCGTTCATGGACGTCGTCACCACCGGCGGGGTGCCGCTGCCGTTCCACGCCGGAAGGTTGCCGCCCATCGTCAGCTCGGTCGTCGGCTGCGCCTGCATGACCT
This sequence comes from Actinomycetes bacterium, assembly GCA_021779775.1. Classification (GTDB taxonomy): domain Bacteria; phylum Actinomycetota; class Acidimicrobiia; order Acidimicrobiales; family UBA8190; genus JAJYAB01. The sequence continues at coordinate 8,990 of JAJYAB010000036.1, read as the reverse complement.
TGCCAGCCGGGATGGTCACGGCGGTGGTGGGGGCATTGGTGTCGAGAACGCCCTGGTTCGACGCCTCCCAGCCCTGGATCACGCCGCCGGTCGGGGTCGACAGGTCGCCGTTGGCATCGATGGCCAGGTGACCGGCCCGGGTGTACAGCTGCTGGCCGCCGGCCACCGCGACGAAGAAGCCCTGGCCCTGGATGGCCACGTCCGTCGGCTGGTTGGTCTGCTGCAAGGTCCCCTGCGCCTGGTCGTTGCTGACCGCCCCGATGCGCACGCCCGAGCCGACCGCCACCGGGTTGATGCCGGCACCCTGGCCTGCCGGCAGCGGAGCAGATGCACCCGCCACCTGCTCGGCGAGCAGATCGGTAAAGACGGCGCTCTCGGACTTGTAGCCGGTGGTGTTGGCGTTGGCGATATTGCTGCCCACCACATCGAGATACGTCTGGTTCGCCTCGATGCCGGACACGGCGGCGATAAGCGACTGTTCCATGGTTGGTGCCTTCCTTTTCCTGCGGTCTGCGATGCCGACCGGTCGATGGGTACTGGATATGCCAGTCCGTACTGGGTGGATCGTCTCGGAGATCTGTCGTGGGCTACGGCGCCTACGACACCTGCTGGACGGCGGTGAGCGCGAGGTCCTGGGCCGTCGTTCCGGTGCCGACCTGCAGCGTCGGCGGCCCCGACGAGCTGAGCAGCACGCTGGTGACGATGCCGTCGACCTTCGCTCCGCCCGCTGCCACTCCCTGCACCGACTTGCCGATCATGGAGTCGGCGGCCACTGTCTGCTCCTCGGCGTTGAGCGTCGTCTGCGACTGCACGGCCGTCAGCTGGGCGATCTCGCTCATGAACTGCGTGGGGTTCGCCGGATTGGTCGGATCCTGGTTCTGGAGCTGGGCCACCAGCAGCTGCAGGAAGGTCTGCGTGTTGTCGAGCTGGTTCAACCCCCCGCCCTGGGTCGCCGCTGCTGCCGCCTGGGGCGCTTGGGTCGCTTGGGTCGGCGATCCGGTCGGAACGATGGTGGTCATGGTCAGCCTCCCGGGCTCACAGGCGGAGGTCCACCCGCGAGGGGCGGCCTCCATGGTCGGAGATCGTGGTGCCAGCCGGATCGTCGCCGCCCGCCGCGGCCCCCACTGCGGACAGCGCTGCCGGTGGCTGGCCCTGCCGATGACCGCTCCGGCCGTCGAGGCCCTGGCCGGGTCCACGCGGGTCGGAACGGCCGTCGCCCAGCACGACGGTGGCTGACCGACCGTCGGCCGACAGCTGCTGGCGCAGGTCGGGCAGGCCTTGCTGGAGCGCCTGGCGGCCTTCGGGGGTGTCGGCACTGAGCTGGACGAGCAGGTCGTGGCCGTCGACGGTCACCGCAGCGGTCACCATGCCCAGACCTTCGGGGTGCAAGGCGATCGTCACCTGGTGGACCCCGTTGCCAGAGGACACCAGCGGGCTCAGCACCGTCACCAGCTGCTGGGGGACTTCAGAGGCTGACGTGGCAGCGGGCGAGCCCTGCGGCACGGCAGGTGCTGCAGGCACCAGCCCAGCTGGTTGGGCAGCGCCTATCGCCAAGGATCCGGCGGCCGGCAGGGCGGCGTTGGATCCAGCGGCCGTCGGGACGGCCGGCGACGGAGACGCCCCGTCACCGCGGGTCTGACCAGCTGACCCACCGGACCCGGACGCCGGTGCCCGGCTGGCGGAACCTGGGGCGCCGTCCACGACCTGCAGCGAACCGCCGGCACCGGCGACCATCTGCATGGACGCCGCGCCGGAGCCAGGAGCCGGGGACGCCGGAGCGGCCGGGCTCGCCGATGCGATGCCGGTGTCGCTGGCCGGGACGACCGGCCCGCTGCTGACCGCCTGCCCTCCTGCGGAGGCCGGGGTCGCGGCAGATCTTGCCGCACCTGCACTGGGATCGACGACGCCGGGATCGGGGGTGCCGGCAGACCCGGCAGTGCCCCCAACGCCGGCAGACCCGGCAGTGCCCCCAACGCCAGCAGATCCGGCGGTGCCCCCAGCGCCAGCAGATCCGGCGGTGCCCCCAGCGCCAGCAGATCCTGGCGTGCTGCGGAATGCAACGTCCACCGTAGGTTCCGTTACTGCGGGGCGCTCCGCTCCTGCCGGGGAGCTGCCGGCCGAGCCGGGTGCCGCTCCGGCCGGGCCGGGTGCCGCTCCGGCCGGGCGCTGGCCGTCGCCTGGGAGTGCCGTGCCGTCGCCGGCACCCGACCCGTGGCCTGTCGACGAGGTCTGCAACGAGTCCGGCGCTGTAGCACCCGTCGAGACCGGCGCCGAGCTGGACGACCCCGGCGCCGAGCTGGGCGACCCCGCCGCCGAGCTGGACGACCCCGCCGGCGTCGAGGCCGGCACCGACGAGGGCGAAGCTGCCGGTGGTGCCGGTGGTGCGGGCACGCCGGCGGCGGCGGCGGTCAGCATCCCGTCGAACCCAGGGCCCGAGGCATGGCGCGGCCCTGGGGCCGGGCCGGCGGAACGTTCGCCGGGCATGCCGGCGTCGAGCGTTGCGACTGCAGCGGTGTCCACGAGCATCATGTGCCGCCTCCTTGGATCATGCCGAGCACGCTCGTCACGTAGGACTGCGTCTCCCCGTATGGCGGGACACCGCCGTAGCGCGCCACAGCGCCCGGCCCGGCGTTGTACGCCGCCAGCGCCAGGGGAACCGACCCGCCGTACTGCTGGAGGTAGCCGCCGAGCAGGGTCGCTGCCCCGTCGATGGCTTGGGCCGGGTCGAGGGGATCGACGCCGAGCGACGCCGCGGTGCCCGGCATGATCTGCATGAGGCCTTGTGCCCCCGCAGGCGAGGTGGCACTCAGCTGGAACGACGACTCCTGCTTGGCCACGGCGGCCAGCAGGGCTGGGGGCACGCCGTGGCGCTGCCCCGCCGCCTCGAACAGGGGGACGAGCGAAGCCGGCGCCCCGATCGACGCCGGCACCCCGCCCGCCGCGCCGGCAGCCAGGCCGGGCACCGGACCCACCCAGGCGCCGGACCCGACCACCCTCCGGATGGCCGTGGGCTTCCCCCACACCGGCTCCACGCGGACCGCGGTGCCGGTGTGGGCGGCGTCGATCATCTGCCCGTTGCCCACATAGATGCCGACATGGCCCGGACCGCCGGGTGCCGGGTCGAAGAAGACCAGGTCGCCGGGCTGGGCCTGGGCGAGATCAGGCACCGCGGTGCCCGTGGCGGCCTGCTCCTGGCTGGTGCGGGGCAACGAGACGCCCAGGTCGGCGAAGACGTGCTGGACGAAGCCCGAGCAGTCGAACCCGGTGCTCGGGTCGGTGCCCCCCCACTGGTAGGGGACGCCGATGTAGCCCGCGGCATCGGACACTACGGCTTGGCCGCCGCCAGGTCCGGCTGCCGCCGATCCCGGCCCGGCCGGCGTTCCCCCGTTTCCGAACAGGCTGGCCGTCGGAAAGAACGACGGCGCGGGGGGCGCCCCCGGGGACTGGCCCGACACGGCGGCCGACAGGCTGGCGTCCACCTCGGCCAGCACCTGCGCGAACCGGCCGGTCGGTGCCGCCTGCTGGAGCTGCTGCCCGATGCCGTCGAGCGTCGAGATGGCTCCTGGCATCTGGCTCGCCATCGCGGCGGGATCGACCGTCGTCATGGTGCCACCACCGCCGGGCTGAGATGGGTGGCCGCCTCCTGCGGGCCGACCGGCCTGCGCCCGGACCGTTCCTCTTCGGCGATCCAGCGCGAGGTGACCACGTCGTCCACGGCAGCCGCTTCGCCACGCAGGGCTTCTGCTCGCCACTCGTCGCGGCGACGCTCCTCGAGGCGTTCGAGCGCGGCCACCATCTTGGCCGCCTCGGTCCACCGGGCGTGCTGGGTGGCTGCGGTCACCGCAGCCTCGACGAGCATGCGGTGGCGGCGCTCCACCTCCGCCGCAGCCAGGTCCGACTTCAGCTGGCCGAACCGGAACGTCCACTGGTCCATCAGCCCTGCAGGCACGGTGACCTCGCTGTAATGCCGGGAGGCGTCGGCAAGCGCCCCGCGTGCCGACACCAGCATCCGGTTGGACTGGGCCAGGTCCTGGCGGGCGCGGTCCTCTTGGACCCGGCGGACCCGCAGGACCGACTCCAGGTTGAAGCGGTAGCGCTTCATGCCGGCACCGCGCCGAGCAGGCCGGCGGTCGACTCGGCATCGCCGGCGACTACAGCGGCAAGCTCGGCCCAGGAGGTGGCCGCCGGGACCGTGTAGGCCACGTCCTGCTGCAGGAACTGGTCGAGGGACTCGCGCAGCCGGACGGCCCGGTCGACGAGGGGGTTTGCCCCCGTGACGTACGCGCCGATCTCGATGAGGTCGCGTGCATCGCGGTAGGCCGCCAGCAACTTCCTGACCTCTCTGGCCTGGGCGCGCTGGGCGGGTGTGGTGATCGCCGGCTCCACGCGCGATATGGACTCGAGGACGTCGATGCTCGGGAAGTGGCCCGAGGTGGCCAGCTTGCGCGACAGCACCACGTGGCCGTCGAGGATCGACCGGGCAGCGTCGGCGATCGGCTCGTTCATGTCGTCGCCCTCGACGAGGATCGTGTACAGGCCGGTGATCGAGCCCACCTCGCCCGCTCCAGCACGCTCCAGCAGCTTCGGCAGCAGCGAGAACACCGACGGCGGGTAGCCGCGGGTGGCCGGCGGCTCGCCGGCCGACAGGCCGACCTCGCGCTGGGCCATGGCGAAGCGGGTCAGGGAGTCCATCATCAAGACCACGTCCATTCCCTGGTCCCGGAACCATTCGGCGATCCGGGTCGCCGTGAAGGCGGCGCGGATCCGCACCAGGGCCGGTTCGTCGGACGTGGCGACCACCACCACCGAACGGGCGAGGCCGTCGGGGCCGAGGTCGCGCTGGATGAATTCGTTCACCTCTCGGCCACGCTCACCCACCAGGGCGAGCACCGACACCGCGGCGTCGGTGCCACGGGCGATCATCGACAGGAGGCTCGACTTGCCGACCCCCGAGCCGGCGAAGATGCCGAGGCGCTGGCCCCTGCCGCAGGGGACCAGGGTGTCCATGGCCCGCACCCCGAGGGCCAGCTGGCGGTCGACCAGGTCGCGCCGCAGCGGATGCGGCGGCGCCGCGTCGACGCTGACCTCCTCCCACGTGGTGAGGGAAGGACCGCCGTCGATGGGGCGTCCCAAGCCGTCGAGGACCCGGCCCAACAACCCCTCGCCAACCACCAGCGGCAGCGGGCGGCCAAGGGATTCGACGGTGTCGCCGAACCGGACGCCGGTCAGCTCGCCGAGGGGCATGCAGGCCACCGCTGCACCCTGCACGGCGATGACCTCGGCATCGAGCGTGCCAGCTCCGCGCCAGATCCGCACGGCGTCGCCGACCGCCGCCTCGATGCCCTCCACCTCGAGCCGGAGCCCGACCAGGCGGGTCACGCGGCCGGTGCGGCGCGGCGCGAGGGCCCCGTGCAAGGCGGTGCGCAGCCCGTCGGGAACGATCGTCATGACCGGGCTTCGGCGCTGCGGCGGGCTTCGGCGCTGCGGCGGTCCTCCGTGCTCCGGCGGTCCTCCGTGGTGCGGCGGTCGGTGCCGCTGCGGCGGTCCTCGGCGCTCTGGCTTCCTCCAGCGTGGGCGATGACCTCACGGGCCCGGTCGAGCGCCGGTCCCACCTGCGCGTCGATCCGGCATGGCCCAGCCTCCACCACGCAGCCACCCGGCTCGATCGCCGGATCGGCGACGAAGCGGACCGACGACCGGGGGACGAGCTCGTGCAGCCCGTCGATGTCGAGGTCCGCACCAGGGTGGATGCGGACCAGGATCGCCTCGCCGTCGGGCACGAGAGCAAGCGCCCGGCGGACGGCCGCCACCCCTTCGGCCCGCGGCTCGGAGAGCTCACGCTGCACCAGCGCTTCGGCCAGGTCGAACGCCAGCTCGGCCACCTCGGCAGCCAGATCCTCGACGAGCTGCATGCGTGGGGGAGCCACCACGGCGGCGGCGGCCACCACGGCGTCGACCAGGCGCTGCAGCTCGGCCCGGCGCGCCGCTTCCACCGACAGCGACGCCGCCTCGGTCGCCTCGGCGAACCCGGCTCGGTAACCGGCGGCCCGGGCGGCGTCGATCTGGTCCAAGACGGTGGCCGTCGCCGACGCCACGGTGCCGTCGGGAAGGTCGCGGGTGAGCTGGGCCGGTGCGGCGTGGCGCCCGACGTCGCCCCGTAGGACCCTGCGGCGCCCGGAGCTGCCAGCGGTGCTGCTAGACGAATTCATCGCCCCCCCTGTCCAGCACGATCTCCCCCGACGCCTCGAGCTCGCGCACCACCCGGACCACCGCGCTCTGGGCCTGCTCGACCTGCGACAGGCGAGTCGGGCCGAGCAGGTCGATCTCGTCGACCAGGTCCTGCGCCGCTCGATCCGACATGTTGTGCTGGAACTTCTCGCGGACGGTGTCGTTCATGTTCTTCAGCGCCAGCGCCAGATCCTTCGGCACGACGTTGCGCAGCACCCGCTGCAGGGTGCGGTCGTCGAGGCTGACGACGTCGTCGAACACGAACATCTCGTTGCGGATCTCCTCCGCCAGCTCGGGATCGGTGGCTTCGAGCTCGCCGAGGATCTGCTTCTCCGAGGACCGCTCCGTCTGGTTCAGGATCGACACGATGGACGACAGCCCGCCCACCTCGGTCATGGCAGCGCCGCCGGCCCGGAACACCGCGGACAGGCGGCGTTCGAGCACGTCGGCCACGCACCGGACCACGTCGGGCGATATGCGGCCCATGGTGGCCACCCGGCGGGCCACGTCGGTGCGCTTCGTGTCGTCGAGGCTGGCGATGACCTGGGCGGCGGCGTCCGCCGGCAGGTGGGCAAGCACGGTGGCCACGAGCTGCGGGTGCTCGTCGGAGATGAAGCCCACGATCTGCTGGGGATCGATGCGCTGCAGGAAGCTCAGCGGGTGGGTGTTCACCACCTCGGCGAACTGCCCGAGGATCTCCTCGGCCCGGGTGCCCCCGAGCCGCTCGCGCAGCAGGGTGCGGGCGACGTCGATGCCTCCCTGGCCGACCTGGAGCAGCGCGGTGGCCTGCAGGCTGAACTCCCCGAGCACGGTGCGCACCTCGTCGACCAGCAGGGCCGGCAAGGTCGCCATCGCGGACATGAGGTCGACCACCTCGCGCTCGCTCATCGACCGCAGCACCTTGGTGGCCCGGGTGGTGTCGAGCTGGGCGAGCACGACGGCCGCCCGCTGGGGGCCGGAGAGCACCGTCGTCATGTGAGCACCGTCGTCATGTGAGCACCGTCGTCATGTGAGCACCGTCGTCATGTGAGCACCGTCGTCATGTGAGCACCGTCGTCATGTGAGCACCGTCGTCATGGCGCGGGTACCCCCTGCCTGTCGGTCATCCAGGTCCGCAGCATCTTCGCCACGTCGTCGGGCTGGCTGTCGATGAACCGGTTGACGTCCGCCGCCTCGGAGCTCGAGGACACCTCCATGTGCACCTGGGCGGTGGCGTCGGGCGCCATGCTCCGGACACCTTGGAGCATGGCGAGGTCGGCTTGCGACAGGACCGACGTGGCGACGTCGCGGCGGGCGCGGCGGGCGGCACGCCATAAGATGAACAGCACCAGGCCGATCGCCAGGAGCACGGCGGCGGTCCGGACGAGGCTGGACATGGCCTTCTTCTGGTTGGCGGTCGCCGCCGCCTTGGCCGCCACCGCCGCGCTCTGGGCGGCCTGCGTGTTGAAGGGCATGGCGCTGAAGGCGAGCTGGTCGCCTCGGACGGTGTTGATGCCGGCGGCAGCGGCCACCCCCTGCTGCAGGGCGGCCAGGCTGGTGGAGGCCGGGACCGCCGACTTGTTCACCAGCACGCTCACCGACTGCACCTTCACCGTGCCCGGGGCCTGCTGGATGGTCTGGGTCTGTTGGTTCGTCTCGCACGTCTGGGTCTGCTGCGTCTGGCTGTAGTTCCCGGTGCCAGTAGTCGTCGGCGCGGTGACCGAGCCCGCCGCCCCCCCCGGCGGCGTAGCGCCGTTGGAGTACGTGGTGGTGTTCTGGTTCGTCTGGGTGCAGAAGCTCGGCTGCGTGCCGTTGGCCGCCGGCACCAGGCTGTTGATGGTGGTCGACACCTGGTCGTAGCTCAGCGTGGCATTGACCTGGACGTCGGCGTTGTTCTGCCCGAGCACCGCCGTCAGGTAGCTCTCCACCTTCTGCTGCACGCCGGCGTCGTAGGCCTGGGTCTGGCTGTCGGATCCGCCGATTCCCTGGGCTACCCCCGGGCCGGCCAGCATGTTGCCGCTCGAGTCCGCCACCGTGACGTCCTTGGCGTCGAGGTTGGGGATCGACGACGCGGTCAGGTGGACGATCGACTGCACCTGGGTGCTCGACAGGCTCTGCCCTGCCTGCATGGTGACCATCACCGAGGCGCCGGTAGGCGTGTTGCTGTTCAGGGCGAAGTCCTGGTTGGCCGGCAGGGCGATGTTGACCTGCGAGCTGGCCACCCCCGAGATGGAGTCGATGGTCTGCTCCAGCTCGCCCTGCAGCGCCCGCAGGTAGTCGGCTTGCTGGGTCATGTTGGAGGTGGTGATGCCTTCTTTGTCGAGCAGCGACAGTCCCACGGTGCTCGACGTGGGCAGCCCGGCTCCGGCCAGCGCCAGGCGCTCCTGGTCGACAACGTTGGCCGGCACCAGCACGGTCGAGCCGTTGTTGGCGAGCTGGTAGGGCACCTTGTCGCTCGTCAGCTTCTGCGTGATGGTGGCCGCGTCCTGCGGCTGCAGGTTGGTGAACAGCGGCTGGTAGGTGGGCTTCCCCGACAGCGACATGAACATCAGGCCGCCGATCACCACGGCCACCAGGGCCAGCGCGGTGACCGTCTTCTGGCCTGCGGTGAACCCGGATGCGGCACGCTTGAAGCTCTCGCGTGCCCTGGCCAGCTCGGTAGCGGGGACAAGCGCCATGTCAGATCTGCAGGTTCATGACGTCGGTGAAGGCGGCGACCGCCTTGTTGGTCAGCGCCACGGTCACCTGGGTGGCCAGCGATGCCTGCGTCGCGGCGATCATGG
>JAJYAB010000035.1 GCA_021779775.1 Actinomycetes bacterium | reverse complement strand
CAGCGAGCAACAGCCGGCTCAGCCGGCTGCTGCCTCATCGACATCGTGGGCCATCCGGGCTGCGAACTCGGCGCTGCCGCTGCCGGCGTCGCCGACCGTCTGTGTTTGGAGACCCTCGAACAGGAACCCGATCAGCTCGGGGTCGTTGAGGATGTTCCAATCGGGCGCCATCAGCTTCGCGTACCGCTCGAAGTACAGCATCTGCTTGGCGACCAGCACCATCTCACGGGGCAGGCGCACCTCGTAGCGGGTGCCGATGCGGACGATGTCGACCAGTATCTGGCCATAGGAGATCTCTGACAACGGCTTGCCGATGATCGGCTCGACGATCTCGGCGATGTCTTTGGCCGACTCTTCGAGGTCGGCCGGATTGAGCACCGCACCCAAGTCGAAGATGGCCTTGGCAACCTCCTCGAAGTCCCCGTCGACCAGTAGTGCAGGCAGCCCGTGGCGGATGATCTCCTTCGTCTTGGGATCGAGGCAGCCCATGATGCCGAAGTCCAGGAAGACGACCTTGCCCTCGGTGTCCATCATCAGGTTGCCGGCGTGGACATCACCATGGAAGAAGCCATGCTCCAGCGCGGCCTCCATCCATGCTCGCACCGCCCCCTTCAACGCGCCGGCGAGGTCCCATCCCTGGGTGCCGAGCTGCACGATGTCGTCGATCTTGAACCCGTGGATCCGTTCCATGGTCAGCACGCGTGGGGTGGTGTAGCGCCACCGGACGCTGGGGACCCGGACCCGGTCGTTCGAGCCGAAGCGCCGGAGGTTGTCCTCGAACCTCTCCATCGAGCGACCTTCGTTGACGAAGTTGAGCTCTTCGCCCAATGTGGCGGCGAAGTCTTCGACGACGGCCACCGGATTGGCCATGCGGCCCTTGGCCGAGATGCGCTCGAGCAGCTGGGCGAAGCGCATCAGGATGCGCAGGTCGGACTCGAGGCGGACGCGGATGCCGGGGCGCTGCACCTTCACGACGACGTCTTCCCCGTCGGGGAGGGTGGCGGCGTGTACCTGGGCGATCGAGGCGGAAGCCAGCGGCACGGGGTCGAACTGGGCGAACACGTCCTCGGGGGGGGCGCCGAGCTCGTCGGTGAGGACCGAGCGAACTTCGCCCGGCCCGATCGGCGGCACCTCGTCGAGCAGGCTGCGGAATTCGTCGGCCAGCACCTCGGGGAACAACCCTGGGCTGCTGGCGATGAGCTGGGCGAGCTTCACGTAGGTGGGGCCGAGCTCGGCGAATGCGTGCTTGAGCTCGTTGGCCGCCACCTGGCCCCGGGCACCGGCCCCACGAGGGGCCCAGGGACGGCTGCGGGCGGCGAAGCGCGCGGCGTGCCGCCCCAGACTCTCCGCAGCCACTGCCGCTCTCCGGACCTCGTGGATGCCGAAACCGCTGATCGCCTCGTTCGTGAAGCCGTGGGGTCTCGCCAACATGCACCTCCGTCTCCGTCCCGGCTGGGCCAAGCTCCTCCGGGTGGGTCGATGCCGCGCACGTCGATCTGCAACGACACGACGAATGATCACTAGTGTCTCATGGGCAGGCGGGGGATGCCAATCAACCCGCGAGCACCGACGATCGAGCACCGACGATCGAGCACCGACGATCGAGCACCGACGATACAGTGGGCAAGGCTGTATAGTTGTTTCAGGCGGTTCTCAGCGGAAAGACGGCGAGTGCTCTGCTGCCCTCCGGTACCTCCCGGAACTCGCGGACCAGAGCCTTCTCGCACGGACCAGAGGAAGCCACGATGACCATTGCCGGCACACACGACCGCCTCAGACCTGCCGAAGCCACCGTCGACCTCCGGCGGCTGTCTCCCGGTGACGCCGGGCGGTTGGTCGAGATCGCCGTCACGCTCGCCCGGCACGGGGTGCTCGTTGCTGCCCGTCGGGGCCCGCTCCTCGTGCTCCAGCCTCACCGGCGAGCACCTCGCGCCATCGCTGTCGCGCTGCGGCGAAGCTTTACCGACCTCGGGCCGACCTTCGTCAAGCTCGGGCAGTTGATCGCTTCCAGCCCCGGGCTGTTCCCCGAGGTGCTGGCCGACGAATTCCGAAGCCTCCTGGACCGGCTGCCGGCTGAGCCGGCTGGCCGGGTTCGCTCCGTCATCGAAGGGGAGCTCGGCGCACCGGTCACGAGCTTGTTCGCTGCCTTCGGCGACGATCCACTGGCTGCCGCGTCCATCGCCCAGGTCCACGCGGCGACGCTCCACGACGGGACCCGGGTCGCCGTCAAGGTTCGCCGGCCCCGGCTCAAAGCCCGGGTCGAGCGGGACCTGCGGCTCCTGCGCCTGCTCGCCAGCATCCTGCAGCATGCCGGGGCAGTTGGGGAGATGGCCAACCCCGTCGCCATCGTGGAGGACTTTGCCGCCACCTTGCGCTCGGAGCTGGATTTTCGCAACGAGGCCGCGTTCATGGTCGAATTCGCCCGCAACCTCGCTGCCTCCGGCGACAACCACCGGGTTGTCGTGCCGCGTCCGGTGGAAGGCATGGTGTCGCCACGGGTCATGGTCATGACCTTCATCGAAGGCACGCCGATCGACGACATGGTGGCGTTGCGCACTGCGGGTGCTGACCTCGAGGAGCTGCTACGGGTCGTGGTGCGGGCCTGGATCGAAGCCGCCCTGGTGCACGGCCTCTTCCATGGCGATGTGCATGCGGGGAACCTGTTCGTCACCAGCGGCGGACAGCTGGCCTTCTTGGACTTCGGGATCATGGGCCGTCTCGACGGGCGCACCCGGGACGTGCTGCGCCGGCTGCTGCCGGCCCTCCTCGTCGAAGCCGACTACGTCAGCGCGGTGCACGCAGTCTTCGAGCTGGGCGCGATCAGCCGGCCCACCGACAACTGGGCCGACGCCGCCCACGAGCTCGGCGCGATGGTCGAGCCGCTACGCGCCGCTCGCCTGTCGGACATCGACTACGCCGAGATCCTCGGGCATGTCGTACGGCTTGCCGCCCGCTACCACGTGCGACTCCCCGGGGACCTCGTACTGGTCGTCAAGCAGCTCCTGTACTTCGAGCGCTACAGCAAGAAGCTCGCCCCCGACTACCAGATCCTCGCCGACCCCACGATCCTGGTCCACCTGCTGGGCCCAGCCCAGTCCTGAGCTGCCGGGAACCGCGAGTGCGATAGCGGACGACCCATGAGCGATGTCGATCGGCATGCCCCGCGCTGCGCTGATCTCGCGTTGCGCTGATGTTGCGCACTTGTAAGCTTGTCCCAGAAGGTGAGCCGCCGGGGAGGGCGTTCCACTGAGCAGATGTTCCATCGAGGGAGGAGGAGAGCGTGGCCCTAGCCGAGGACGTGGTCTTCCCCGACATGCAGCTCCACCTGCACGCTATCGCCCAAGGGCTTCCGCCCGCGCCCTCGAACGACCTCGACCCTTATCTCGACGCGGCGGCCGTGTGCTTCGCCCGTCACGGTATCGGGCGGACCAGCGTCCCCGACATTGCCCGGGAGCTTGGCGTAAGCCGCACGACCGTCTACCGCCAGGTCGGCACCGTTCAGCAGACCGCCAGGTTGCTGCTGACCCGCGAGCTGCACCGCCTGCTCGCTGACCTTCCGGCGGCGCTGGCAGGAGCCGCCGGTCCCTCCACCATGACCCGCCTCATCGCCGCGGTGACCCAGTTCGCATGGGGGCACCCCGTGGTGGCCAAGGTCCTTGCCGACGAGCCCGAGCTGATCGGGCCGTTCCTGACCGGCGAGCTTCCCGAGCTCGTGGCGAGGATCTCGGCCATAACCACGCCCCTGCTCGACCGGGCTATGACCGCCGGCCTGGTCCGCCAGGGCGATCCTGCGCTCCTGGCCGAGTTCCTCGTGCGCACCACCATCTCCCTTGTGGTGGCCCCGCCCCCTGGCGACCTCCACGAGTTCCTGGACCAGACCGTGCTCGCTATCCTCGCACCGACCTGAGTTGAGGGACGACGATGGCCGTTGCCCCCGAGCACGACCCCACCGGGGCCCTCGGAAGTCGAGGGACGATGAAGAGTACGAGGGAGACGCCCATGCGTAGCGTTCGGGTCCTGAGCTCGGAGGTGTCGCTGCTGCCAGCGCGGGTCGTGGGTGCCGTCCTCGATGCTCCCCGTGCAGCCAGGGACCACCCGACGTCTCGCGACCTGCGCCACCTCTTGGCCGACGGTTTCCGGGTGGTTGGCTACGACCAGTGCTACGACCCGGTCACGACCCAGGTCGTGCTAGAGCGGGGCGACGATACGCGCGAGCTCGCGTCGCCCGATCTCGCCTTCGCCGCCTACGCCGCGCAGATGGTTCCTCGTGCCGTCGCCCGGGCGATCCGTGACGACCGGTCGCCGCCCCGTCGTACGGCGGCCCCATCGCCCGGTGGGGCGACGGTGCCGCTGGGGCGGATCGCCCAGCGCGCCCAGGTGTCCCCCTGGATCAGTGGCCACCCGGGCCTGGCCGCGGACGTCGCGGCGTGGGAACAGGGCCTCGGCCCAGAGCATGGCGTTCGAGCCGCCCGTCTGGCGCGGCCGGGGGCGGTGCCGCCATTGCGTGCCGCCCGCCATGTCGCGGCCCTGCAGGCAGCTCAGGTCCGCTGGGCGTTGCTGCAATTGCCCGGTGATGTCGCCGGGGGGTTGCGACCGGTCCGAGACCCAGGACCATGGCTCAAGCAAAGTGTCGCGCAGGTGATGCGGGACCAGCTTTCGCTGCTCGGGCCGGCTGCCGCTGAAGTGGCGCGCATCATCGAAGAGAGCGAAGGCATCGCACCTGCCACGGTGGTCGACGAGCTGCGACGCCGACCGGTGCGGACTGCCCCCCTGCCGCTGCGAACCGTGGAGCGTGTCGTTCACGGCGCCCTCGGGGAAGCGGTGCGGCGGATCGTCGCCGGTCCTCTGTCGGTCACTCCGGTCTCCCAGCTCCATATGGCTGAGCTGGCCGACGGAACGTTGGCGTTCGTGCGGGCCCGGCGGCCCGGCGTCTCGCGAGCGCTGCGGGCAGATGCACGCATCACAGCTACCCTCGTCGCCCCGTTCGAGTGGTTGCTACCAGCCATGCGTGAGGCGCACCCTCTGGGTTTCGTGGAGCTGGCCGCCCGACAGCTGCTGGAGGAGGTCGATCTCCGCAATGATGCACTGAACGCGGTCGAGCTGGGCATGGTCGCCGAGGATCTCGGTTGCGAGGGCGTCGTCCTGTGCCGCCCCTTCCCCGGTCTCGTCAGCGCTCGCGCCATGGCCAGCGAAGCCATCGAGGGCGCGGTCCCCCTCGACCAGGGAACGACCCGCGTCGACGTCGACGCAGCGATGGCGGGGCTGGTGGCGGTCACCGCGGAGTCTGCTCTGGTCGCCGGGGTGTTCCACGCCGATCTGCGGCCCGAGCATCTCCTCGTCCTGCCTGACGGCCGGTTGGCCATCACCGGCTGCGGCACGGTGGGCCGCTTCGACCCGGCGACCCGCCGCGCCGCTCTCGACTACCTGGCAGCGGTGCTCGGCGGCGATGTCGAAGGCCAGGTTGCCGCCATGCGCGCTGCGGGCGCGGTGCCCGACGGCGCCGACCTCGACGGGCTTACCGCCGAGCTGGCGTCTGCGGCAGCGCTGCAGCCGATGGCCATGCTCGGCGGCGGTGAGGCATCGCTGCTCATGGGCTTACGCGAGGCGATGGTCATACTGCTTCGCTACCGGCTGCGTCCACCGGTCGAGGTGGTGCTGTTCGTCCGCACCCTCTTCACGCTGCGATCGCTCCTCGCCATCGTGGCCCCAGAACGCGGCCTGCTCGAAGCCCTCTTTCCGCTCATCCAGCGGCTTCCCGAGCTCAGGGCGGACGCCGAGTGCTGAAGCCCCTCGCCGCCGGAGCGTCGCTGCTGCGATCGGCGCGCCGATCGGCAGCGAGCGTGCTCGGCGCTTCCCGCACGCTCCTCCCCATCCTCCCCGGGGCCGGCTCCCGCCTGCGGGTGTCGATCACCCCGGCCCTGGTGGTCGGGAGGGCCGAACGGGTCCATGTCACCGTTCCGGGCCTGCGATTCGGTGGACTCCATCTCGCTGCCCTCGACGTTCGTGCCCGCCGGGTCCGGCTGCTCCCTGGTTGGCCGCCGCGCATGCAGGCCGACTCCGTGGTGGCGCGGGCGACGGTGGAACAGGGAGCGCTCGACGAGTGGACCCGCTCGTCGGGGCTGCCGGTGCGGCTGGCGCTGCGCCCCGGCGGCATCACCGCGCGCACCGGGATCGGTGGGTTCCGCCTCGGGGAGCTGGACATGGCAGTCCAGATCCAGGGGGGTCACCTCCGCCTGGTCCCGCAGCGGATGAGCATGCTCGGCGTGGCGATCGCGCCGGGTGCCGCCATGGCTCCCGTGACGCTTCCGCTGCCAGTGCTGCCCGGCGACATGCGGCTCGTCGCGGTGGTGCCTGCCGACGGCGCCATCGACGTCACCGTCGACGTGGCCAAAGTCGACGAGCCCGTCACCCCCGCTCGCCTCAGCTCGGGGCTTGACCTGCTCAGGCACCACGGCACCCCCGGACACCCAGCGGCAGCGAGAACGAACGGATCGTGGTCCGCTGGCCCCCGGGCCCCGGCGGCGGCGTCGCCCACCTCGCGGCGGGCGATTCCCCTGGGCTGGGCCGGTCCCCCGCGAGGTTCCCCTGGCACGGATCTGGGTGAGGCACGCGAACCTTCGTGAGACATCAGGTGTAGCATGTCGTAGTCAGGTGGCATCCGGACGTAGCCGGCTGGGCAGGAGCGACGAATGACGAAGAGCCAGGATCTGCAGACGCATGATGTCATCGTGGTCGGTGCAGGGTTCTCGGGCCTTTACATGGTGTCGCGTGCCCGCGACACGCTCGGCCTGGACGTCATCGGTCTCGAGGCCGGCAGCGGGCCCGGTGGCACCTGGTACTGGAACCGCTATCCCGGAGCGCGTTGCGACTCCGAAAGCTTCTACTACTGCTACGCGTTCTCCGACCAGCTGCTGGCCGAGTGGGACTGGACGGCCCGCTACCCTGGGCAGCCGGAGATACTCCGCTATCTGGAGTATGTTGCCGACCGGCTCGACCTGCGGCGCAGCTTCTGCTTCGACACCGCGGTCGTGGCGGCCACGTGGGACCAGGGCGGTAACCGCTGGGTCGTGGAGACGAGCGGCGGCACGACATACGCGGCACGGTACCTGGTCACTGCTGTTGGTTGCCTCTCGGCGGCGAACGTACCCGACATCCCCGGACGGGACGACTTCCTGGGGGAGTGGTACCACACTGGCCGCTGGCCGACCGAAGGGGTCGACTTCACGGGCAAGAGAGTCGCCCAGATCGGTACCGGGTCGACCGGCATCCAGGCGGCCCCGGTCATCGCCAAGGATGCCGAGCACCTTTTCGTCTTCCAGCGAACGCCGAACTACACCGTCCCCGCTCGGGACCGTCCGATGAGCAGGGAAGAGTGGGTCGGCATCAAGTCGAACTACGACGAGGTTCGGCGCCTCACGCGCGAGTCCTTTGCCGGGTTCCCCTACACGCCGAGCCCTCGCTCGGCGCTCGAGCTCAGCGCCGACGAGCGCAACCAGATCTACGAGGGACTTTGGGCGGAGGGCGGCTTCAAGTTCCTGTGGGGCGGCTTCTATGACCTCCTGCTGAACGAGGAGGCCAACGACACGGCTGCCGAGTTCATCCGCGAGAAGATCCGGGCGGTCGTGAAGGATCCCGAGGTGGCCGAACGGCTCTGCCCCACTGACCACCCCTACGGCTCCAAGCGCCCGCCCATCGACACGGACTACTACACGACGTTCAACCGCGACAACGTCACGCTCGTGGACATCCGTGAGGCTCCGATCACGAAGATCACGCCGACCGGGATCGAGACCGAGGATGGGCACTACGAGGTCGATGTGATCGTGTTCGCCACCGGCTTCGACGCCATGACCGGCCCGCTGCTGCGGATGAACATCACGGGCCGCGACGGTCTGGCGCTGAAGGACAAGTGGGCCGATGGTCCTCGGAGCTACCTCGGCTTGCAGGTCGCCGGGTTCCCCAACATGTTCACGATCACCGGTCCTGGGAGCCCGTCGGTGCTCACCAACATGCCGACGTCGATCGAGCAGCATGTCGAATGGATCGGTGATTGCATCGACCACCTGGAACAGGGGCACCAGACGACGATCGAGCCGTCGGTCGAGGCCGAGGAGGCGTGGGTCGCGCATGTCGCCGAGATGTCGAGCGTCGGCCTGTTCAACCGGGCCAACTCCTGGTATCTCGGCGCGAACATCCCTGGCAAGAAGCGGATCTTCATGCCGTACGTGGGCGGTCTGTCCAACTACCGGGCCCGGTGCGGTGAGATCGCCGCCAACGGGTATGAGGGCTTCCTCATCTCCGCCTGAACCGGCGGTCGACGCATACATGACCGAGCCCGCCACCCCCGTCCAGCGGCTGGGGGTGCTGGCTACCGAGAAGGTGGAGCTGGCCCCGGGGCTGGCGCACTTGGAGATGTACACCCTGGAAGGGCTGCTCACGGTCCTATGGCATGGCGATCCTGGTTGGCCGGGGGCTGTGGTGACCTGCGGGGGTGCGATGGGGGGGCTGCTCGGGCCCGGCGGGCTCTATCACCAGGTGGCTGCGGTCTGGGCGTCTCGGGGTATCGCCACGCTGCGGGTCGGGTTCCGCCGGCCGGGCGACCTGGGGCGGTGCACCCTCGATGTGGCTGCCGCCGTCCAGATGGTGGCCGGGTCCGGCGCCGACCGGGTGGTGACGATGGGCCACTCCTTCGGCGGAGCGATAGCGGTGCGGGTTGGTGCCGCCTTTCCCAGGGTGGTTGCCGGGGTCGTCACCCTGGCCACGCAGTCCGCAGGGTGTGAGGTCGCGCCGCACCTGGCCGGACGGCCGCTGCTCATGTTCCACGGCGACGCAGACGAGCTGCTGCCTGTCGCCACCAGCGAGACCGTCCGGGCCCTGGCAGGAGGGGGGGAGCTGGTGGTCCTTCCGGGCGCCGGTCATCTGCTCACCGGGGCGGCACCGGCGATCCTCGACCGCATCGGCAGCTGGGTGCCTGCCGTTCTCGACCAGCCGCTAGGTCGGGGCGGGTGATTGGTGGTGTGGGGTGTTGCATGTGATGGTGGATGTGGTGGGATGCGACACGCGACAGTTTGTGTTGTTGGTGTCGGTGGTGTAGGGTGGGGTTGATGGCACGTTCGTTTACTCGGCGTCATGGGGCGCCGTTTGTGATCATCGATGGTTGTATCGAGTGTGGGATCTGTGAGCGGGTCTGTCCGTACGATGCGATCTTCATGAGCGATGAGCTGGAGTTCGTCGTTGATGGGGAGAAGTGTCCGTCGTGCAACCGGTGTCTGGATCCGTGTCCGGTCGGTACGATCATCCCGATGGACGATCAGCGGGCGGCGCAGATCCGCCCGTCGAACCGGCCGTTCGTGTTCGACGGCTGGCAGGAGTCGGTTGCCAGCGACAAGTTGTCCGCCCACCAAGGAGGTCGCAAGTGAAGAAGTTCATGAAGTCGGAGGAGTTGGCTCGTGACGACCGGTTCACCCGGACGGCGGTGCCGCTCGACTTTCTGATGGCGGAGGAGGTCACCGTCGAGCAGGTCGAGGAGACGATGATGACGCTCCTCGGCAACGAGGACGTCCGGAAGATGATGGAGGAGCAGGGCGGTGGGGGTGGTGCGCCGAACGTGTTCCGCCGGGTGCGCCCGGAGGAGGACGACGCGCCGGTGTTCATCAAGACGCAGATGCATGGCATCTTCATGGGGGAGATGCAGGCGTTGGAGGCGGCGGGTCGTAGCGCGTGGGACTTCACCGACGATGACCAGTTGCCGTGGCAGTTCCAGTTGGACATGGCCCGCCAGTGTTGGGATGAGACTCGCCACGTCGAGATCTACTCGGCGTTGCTCGATCATGTCGACTGTCGGATCGGGGAGTTCGCTGAGAACCTGTTCCTGTTCGAGTTCGGCTGTTCGGATGATCCTGCTGAGCGGGTCGTGGGGGTGAACCGTTGCCTGGAGGGGTTGGCGCTCGACGTGTTCAACGACACGATCCGGTTCGGTCAGGCGGCCGACGACGATGCGATCTGGCGGTCGGTCGATTATGTGTCGGCGGACGAGGTGACGCATGTGCGTTTCGGTCAGGTGTGGTCGAAGGCGTTGACTGAAGGCGACCCGGAGCGGCGGAAGAAGGTGGTGTCGTTCCAGCGGAAGGTGGATCGGGCGTTCAGCCTCGGTGGGTTGCGGGGTTCGTACGACGGGGCGAACACGGCGGCGTTCTTACCGCTTGCTGTGGAGTTCCGTAAGCTTGCCGGGTTCAGCGACGAGGACATCGCTGAGGTTGCTGGAGCGGGTCCGAAGGTGACGGGCCGCAAGTGAGCGTCGATGGTCAGCGCAGCAGCAACGGTTCGGCGGTTGCTGGGGAGATGGTCACTGGGTACGGTCCGGCGCGTCGTGCCCAGCCGTTTCCGTATTGGGATCGGCGCCGTCTGCTCGGGGAGTGGACGGTTGAGGAGTCGGTGGAGCGGATCGTCCACTACAAGTGGGTCGAGCAGCAGCTGTCTGCTGCGCTCGGCGGGTGGGTAGCGACGATCCCGGAGCTCGACGTGAAGGCGATGCTCGGGCCGCACTGCTACCAGCATGCGTGGCATGCGGATCTGTGGCGTCAGCGTCTGCCTGAGCTGCGCGAAGCGAACGAGCATCGGGCTGAGCCGGCGAACGAGGCGTTCGCCGAGTTCATGACCGAGCTGATGAGCCCCGACGATCCCGACGCGACGGTGGAGAAGCTGGTCGGGGTGTACCGGGTGCTTGTCCCGCATCTGCTGGCGGTGTACAGCTTCCATCAGCGGGTCACTTCCGACATCGTCGATGCTCCGACGGTGCGGAGCTTGAAGTTCATGATCGACGACGACGTCGAGCAGTTCATCACCGCAGAGATGATGATCCAGGATTTGGCCCGCACGACGAAGCTGCGGACCAGGGCAGGGAAATGGCAGACCCATCTCGATGTGCTGCTCGCCAAGTCCGGTGGTGTCGCCGGTGAAGCCACGCTCGGTGGCCGTTCGAAGATCGTCAAGCCCGGCCGGGCTGTCCTCGGGAAGTCCCTACGCGAGCTGCGAGAAGCACAACCCGCCAAGGCCACCGGAAAATGACCGACGCCGCACCCATCT
>JAJYAB010000381.1 GCA_021779775.1 Actinomycetes bacterium | reverse complement strand
CGGCATGGTGATGGCATCCCTGCTGGCCGGGCGGTGGGTGGCACGTAGCGGGCCCCGGGTGCCGATGGTGACCGGATGCCTGACGGCAGCGGCCGGCATCTTCGTCACCAACGCGCTCATCTCGCCACATGTCGAGTTCGGCACACTCGGGTGGACCCTCCCCCTCGCTGGGATCGGCTTCGGCTTGGCGATCGTGCCGGTCACCTCGTCAGCCCTGTCGTCCATCCCCCCCGAGCACTCCGGCATGGCGGCATCTATGACCAACACCAGCCGAGAGCTCGGCGCCGTGGTGGGTGTGGCGGTCCTCGGGTCGGTCGTCAACGGGCAGCTGACGGTCGACCTCGTCCGAAGGCTGCAGGCGATCGGCATCCCGAAGCAGTACCAATCCGTGGTCGTCACGGCAGTCACCACCGGCAATTTCTCCCAACAGGCGGCCACTTCGGCGAAGGGCAGCCCGAGCATCGCCGCCATCGTCGACAAGGTGGTCGGCGCCGCATACGGCGCCTTCTCCCACGGGCTCGACCTGGCCCTGCTGATGGCCGGGGCATTCATGGTCCTGTCGGCCATCGTCGCAACGCTGACCATGAAGACGCCCGGTCTCGTCGCGGACGATGGCGACACGACGAACCAGCTGCACTGACCTGGGGAGCTCGCCCCCACCTCCGATGCGACCCGGTGTGCGGGGGAACGGTACCGTTTCACCGATGCCCAGCCCCACCACTCCCACCGCCGGCGGCCAGCCGGTCCTGCTCGGCGCACCACGTGGCGCGTGCCCGGTTACCTTGCCCGGCGCACCGACCGTGGCGGAGGCCCGCCGGCTGGTAGAGGATGCTGGCCGTTCCCTCCTCGACGATCGTCGCTTCCTGACGGTGGACGAGCTCGCCACGCTGGCCGTCGTCCCCGACGAGTCGGTGGTTGGGCTGGCTGCCCTGGCGCACCAGGTCCGGCTGGCCTGGTGCGGGCCGGAGGTCGAGATCGAGGGCATCTTGTCGGCGAAGACCGGCGGGTGCCCCGAGGACTGCCACTTCTGCTCGCAGTCGTCACGGTTCGACACTCCGGTCAAGGCCACGCCGTTCCTCGACACCGACGACGTCCTTCGAGCGGCAACCGAGACCGCTGCCCTCGGTGCTTCCGAGTTCTGCATCGTCCTGGCCATCCGCGGCCCCGACGAGCGCACCATGGACCGGATCCTGCAGCTGGTTCCTGCCGTCCGGCAGGCAACCGGGCTGAACGTCGCCGTGTCGGCAGGCATCCTGACCGACGACCAGTGCCGCCGGCTGGCCGAGGGCGGCGTCCACCGGTACAACCACAACCTCGAGACGAGCCGGTCGTTCTTCCCCTCGGTGGTGACCACCCACTCGTGGGAGGAACGAGTCGACACCTGCAGGAAGGTCCTCGCGCACGGCATGGAGCTGTGCAGCGGTGCCCTGGTCGGCATGGGCGAGTCGGCGGCACAGCGGGTAGAGCTCTTGAGCCAGCTCCAAGACCTCGACCCGACCGAGGTGCCGGTCAATTTCCTGAACCCCCGCCCTGGCACGCCGCTCGGCGACCTTCCTGTCGTGGGCGCATGGGAAGCCATCCGATGGATCGCCCTGTTCCGGCTGGCGCTGCCAACGGTCACCCTCCGGTATGCCGGGGGTCGCGAGGTGACGCTGCGCGACCTGCAGGCGATGGGCATGACATCCGGTATCAACGCCCTCATCGTGGGCAATTACCTGACCACCCTTGGTCGTTCTGCGCCTGAGGACCTGCAGATGCTGCAGGATCTGCGGATGCCGGTCGGTGCCCTCTCCGCGGTCATCTGACGGAGTGGCCACCGTGGCTGTGGCGGCGTTCTGCACGGCCTGCGGGCGACCGACCGAGGCATGCGGGGGCTGTCGTCGCCCCCTCGATCCGCCCCGGTTCTGCGCGGCCTGCGGCCGGCGGATGACCGTGCGGATCACGCCGATCGGGTTCGAAGCTCGCTGCCGCGAGCACGGTGTGCAGCAGGCCTGAGGGTCAGGCCAGGGTCGACGCCAGCGTCGCCGCCGCCTCGTCGAGGCCTCGATGGCCGGCGGCGGTGGCGACCTGCTCGTGCTCTGCCAGCCACGACCGGTTCCTGCGGTGCAGCTCCACGTCGGGGTCATAGCGGTTGAGCACCACGGTCAGGGTCGCTCCCGCCCGGAGAACCGGTGCGAGCGCGTCAGTCGTCAAGCGGACCGCGTTGACCGTACCGAGCCCGGCGTCCGCCACCAGGACCACGGCATCAGGGGCGAGGACACCGGCCAGGTCGATCACATCGCCGTCCTCGGCCTGAGGGGAGCGGACTCCGCCTGCCGTCTCGACGAGACCGACGTCGACCTGAGGCGAGGGCCACACCAGACCGCCGACCAGGTCGGCCAGGAGCAGTGCCGGGCGGCCGAGGAGCTCCGCGGCCATCGGGGGGGCCATCGGCTCGGCGTACCAGCGATGCGGGGGGCAGACCGTGGTTGCCTGCTCGCCGCTCGCCGCACCGAGCAGGTCGGCATCGGTGCGAAGTACGTCAGCCTCGAACGACTGGGCCGGCTTGCGGGCAGCTACCGACCGACCGCCGGCCCGCCAGCGCCGGAGCAGCTGGACCGACACCCATGTCTTGCC
>JAJYAB010000380.1 GCA_021779775.1 Actinomycetes bacterium | reverse complement strand
ACGGCCGTCCAGCGTGGGGTCGTTGTCCGAGCCCGGCGACGATGTTCCAGGACACCAAGGATACCGGCCACCCCGACGTACGCCCCGCCGCCGGCCAGCACACCGCACCCGAGGCGCGCCGCCAGGCCGAGCGAGCTGCTCGACGCCGTAACGTTGGCTCCTAACGCGGCGGCGCCCACCAGCCCGGCCGTGGCCGACAGGATCCGGCCGAGGGGGCGGCCCACGAGATCACCGCCCAGTCCCTGCACCCGGCTGTGCAACCGGCCCAGGGCGACCACGGCGGCCAGGGAGTACGCCAGGCTGATGGACAAGGTGATCCCCCGGAGGCCGAGGTGGGCGGGGCCGGCCAGCACGAGGGCCAGCACGACGTTGGCCCCGTTCTCGAGCACGTACAGCCAGAACGCCGATCGTAGGTCCTGCATGGCCTGAAGTACCCGGATGGTGTAGAGAAAGATGCAGAACCCAGGGAGCCCGAGGGACAGCAGGGCCAGCGCCGTGCCGGTGGCTTGCGTTGTCTGGGGATGGCCGATCACCGTACCCACCAGCTGCAGCATGGGACGCCCGAGCACCACCATGCCGGCAGCGGCGGGCACGATCACGGCCAGCATCCGCCGGAGCGCCCCTCCGAGCTTCCGGCGGAACCCTGCCAGGTCACCGGTCGTCCAGTCCTCGGCCAGCGCCGGGGTGGTGGCGGTCATGATCGACACGGCGACGACCCCGTACGGCAGTTGGAAGAACGTGTAGGCGTAGGTATACGCCGACACCGCTCCGCGTGTGCGCGCCGCTAGCGCCAACACGACGATCAATGCTGTTTGGTTGGCTATCACCAGTCCCACCGTCCAGCCCGACAGGCGTACCACGGCCCGCACCGCCTCGTGGGCGAAGCGGGGCTGCCATCGCAGATGGAGACCGGATCGCCGCAGACTGGGGATCATGACGGCGGCTTGCACGACGACACCCGCCGTGGTTCCCAGACCGAGCAGCAGCACCAAGCCGCGATGGTGCTGCACGGCGGCTGCCCGATGGTCGCTCACCACCGTGCCGAAGACCAGCAGCATGCCGATGAGGACCGCATTGTTGGCGATTGGGGCGAACATCGGGGCGGCGAACCGGTGCCGGGCGTTGAGCAGGGCGGTGGCCAGGGCGATCAGCCCGTAGCCGGTGAGCTGGGGCACGAAGAGCACGAGCAGCTCGGTCGCCACCTGGCGCTCGGCTCCGACGCTGCCCGAGTGGTTCAGCACGGTCATGGCTCGAACGATCAGCGGCGATGCAGCCAGGAAGGCCAACGAGGCGATGCCGATGAGCACAACGGTGACGCTGGCAACCGCCGATATGGCATCCCATGCTTCATCTTCGCTGCGCGCCGTGAGGCGCTCGACGAACACCGGGATGAACGTCGCCGAGACGACCCCTCCGAGCACCAAGTCGACCACGATGTTGGGCAAGGTGTTGGCCAGGTTGTAGGCATCGGCCAGGTCGGAGGTGCGCACCGCGTAGATGAGCGCGAGGACACGTACGAGGCCGGTGAGACGTGACAGGGCGGTGCCGGTCGCCATGACTGCAGCCGACCGGGTCAGCCCCGTACCGTGACGGCCGGCTGGGCTCATGGCCGGGGCCCAGCGGCTGCCACATGGGTGCCGCGGACATGGGCCCCGCGTGGGCGGCGGTCCGTGCGGTTGCGCCACATCGTGCGCCCCCACCACACGAGCAGGACGGCCAGCGCGCCAAGCGAGAGGGCTATGGCGACGCCAGATGTCGACATGGCGTGGACCGTCAGATGCCCTTCCAGCAGAACCAGGTGCCCGCCGGTGGTCACCATGGTCACCGACACCCGGAAGTCTCCCGACGCCCGCGATCGCATGAGGACATCCACCACGTTGCTGGAACGGTCGAGCACTACCCGGCAGGACACGCCCGGCACGCCCCGTGCCGAGCGAAGGGTAGGAACGCAGCCCGGTGTCGACCCGAACACGAGCTTGTCACCCGCGACCGTCAGCACCCCAGATATCGGGTAGGAGGTGGAGCGCAGCACGGTCACCGGAACAGTTCCGGCCTGCGATGTCAGCCGGATGGTATCTCGAGCCAGGGACAGTTTTCCCAGTTGTGCGTCGAGGGCCGTGTCGACGTCACGCACGGCAGCCGATTGCGCCCGTGCCACGTGCGGTGCGCTCTCCGAGGTCGTGGCAGTTGCCGAATGTCGTCCCAGGACGTCGGACTCCGCTGCCAGCAGGAGGTCACCGATGCTCTGGACCACGCCGACACCTGGCCCGGACACGGCTGACGCAAAGGCGTCGAGCCGCGCCCGGGCGATCCTGAGCTGGTGTGTCGGCAGGCCGGACGGGCCGGTGCTTCCCACCACGGGCCGTCGGGACACAGGCTGTCCCGGTATCGCCCCGATGGGCAGCGTCGAGAACAACGTTGACAAGGTGGCTGCGCTGACCAGTGGATTGCCGGACAGACCCCGGAGCACGGTGTCGACGAACGTGGCGTCCGGAGTCCAGTTGGGGGGCGTGGCGAGCACCACGCCCCGGGGAGCGGGATTGCCGGCTCGGTCCGACGTGTTGGGGCCCTCGTAGTACAGCAGGGACAGGTCGGCCAGCAGCTGGTGGGCGGCCAG
>JAJYAB010000034.1 GCA_021779775.1 Actinomycetes bacterium | reverse complement strand
CAGGCCCCCGACCGCCAGGCGCCCGGCCGGCAGGCAGGCTCAGCCGAATTCGATGGTGCTGAACTCGCGTAGCTTGTCGAGCGGGTGCCGGGCGCTCACGAGCCGGACCGTCCCCGAGCGCGAGCGCATGACGAGCGACTGGGTGGTCGCCCCGAAGTCGTGGTACCGCACGCCCTGCAGCAGCTCGCCGTCGGTGATGCCGGTGGCGGCGAAGAAGCAGTTGTCGCCCTGCACCAGGTCGTCGGTGCTAAGCACGGCGTCGAGGTCGTAGCCAGCTGCTCTGGCCAGCTGGCGCTCCTCGTCGTCGCGGGGCCACAGCCTGCCCTGGATCTCCCCGCCCATAGACTTCAGCGCGGCGGCGGCGATCACCCCTTCGGGCGTGCCGCCGATGCCGATCAGCAGGTCGACGCCGGACTCCGGCCACGCCGTGGAGATCGCCCCGGCTACGTCGCCGTCGGTGATGAGCCGGATGCGGGCGCCCGATGCCCGCACCTCCTCGATCAGCTCGGCGTGCCTGGGGCGGTCGAGGATCATCACGGTGACGTCGGGCGCCGACTTCCGGAGCGATCTCGCCACCGCGTCGATGTTCTGCGCGGGGGAGCGGCGGATGTCGACCGAGCCGGCTGCCTTCGGGCCCACCGCCAGCTTCTCCATGTAGACGCACGGCCCCGGGTCGAACATGGTGCCACGCTCGGACACGGCGATCACCGCCAAGGCCCCACCCCGGCCGAGGGCGGTCGGTGCCGTCGATGGGGTCGACGGCGATGTCGGTCTGCGGCGGCGACCCGTCGCCGATCCTCTCCCCGTTGAACAGCATCGGGGCGTCGTCCTTCTCCCCCTCGCCGATCACCACGACGCCGTCCATGGCAATGCTCTCCAGCACGACCCGCATGGCGTGCACCGCCGCCCCGTCGGCGCCGTTCTTGTCGCCGCGGCCCATCCACCGCCCGGCGGCCATGGCGGCGGCCTCGGTGACCCGGACGAGCTCCATGGCCAGGTTCCGATCCGGTGCCTGTCGAGATGCTGTCACGCCCCTGACCATACCGCCCATCGCCCGCCGTCTCGCGGTCCCGGGGGGCATACTGGCCTCGTGAGCGACCGGTTTCTCGTGCAGCCCAGCGGCCCGCTCCACGGCGCCGTCCGGGCCGGCGGGGCGAAGAACTCGGCGCTGAAGCTGATGGCGGCATGCCTGCTGGCCGAGGGGCGCCACGTGCTGCAGGGCGTGCCCCACATCGTCGACGTCGACATCATGGCCGACATGCTCCGTGCGCTCGGCGCGGTGGTGTACCGGCGCCCGGCGCCCGGCGGTGGCGGCGACGAGCTGGTTGTCGAGACGCCCGCCCGTCTGAGCCCGGAGGCCCCCTACGAGCTGGTGGACAAGATGCGGGCGTCGATCGTGGTGCTCGGCCCGCTCCTGGCCCGCTGCGGGCAGGCCAGGATCGCCATGCCCGGAGGCGACGACTTCGGGCAGCGCCCCATCGACATGCACCTGAGCGGGCTGCACGCCATGGGCGCCCGGTTCGAGACGTCCCACGGTACCGTCGACGGGGAGGTCGCGGCCACGTCGCCGGGTGCTCCGGGGGCACGGGGCAGGCTGCGGGGCAGCCGGATCGTGCTGGAGTACCCGAGCCACACCGTCACCGACAACCTCCTGATGGCCGCGGTGCTGGCCGAGGGGACCACGGTGGTGGAGAACGCCGCCCGCGAGCCCGAGGTCGTCGACCTGGCCCAGTTCCTGCAGTCGATGGGGGCGCGCATCGACGGTGCCGGCACCTCCCGGGTGCAGGTGGAAGGCGTCGAGATCCTCCGCCCGGCGGTCCATCGCGTCGTGGCGGACCGGGTGGTGGTGGCGACGCTGATCGCGGCGGTCGGCCTGGCGGGGGGCGACGTGCTGGTCGAGGACGCCCGGCCCGAGCACATGGACATGCTCCTGCGCAAGGTGGGGGAGATGGGGGTGGAGGTGACGCCCGGGCCGTCGGGTCTGCGGGCCGAAGCCAAGGGACGCCTGCGCAGCGTCGACGTCGCCACCCTGCCGTACCCCGGGGTGGCGACCGACTACAAGCCGTTCCTGGTCACCATGCTCGCCGTGGCCGACGGGGTCGGCATCGTGACCGAGAACCTCTTCTCCGGGCGGTTCCGCTACATCGACGAGCTGCGCCGCATGGGTGCCGACATCCGCACCGAAGGCCACCATGCGGTGGTGCGCGGTGTGCCGCGGCTGTCGGGCGCCCCGGTGCGGGCCACCGACCTCCGGGCGGGCGCCACCCTGGTGTTGGCAGGGCTGGTCGCCGAAGGCGACACGGTGGTGTCCGACGCCCACCACGTCGACCGCGGCTACGACGACCTGGCCGGCGTGCTGGCGTCGCTCGGGGCACGCGTCGAGCGGATCTGAGGGCCGGGGCACGGCTACCGCCCTGGGGCCCCCAGGTAGTAGCTCTCAGGCGGTGGCTCTCAGGCAGTGGCTCTCAGGTAGTAGCCCTCAGGCGGTGGCGGAGTGCCATGCCCAGGCGGACCTGACGATGTCGTCGAGGTCGTGGCGGGGCACCCATCCGAGCACGCCGCGGGCCCGGGTGTTGTCGGCCCACAGGGCGATCGGGTCGCCGGCGCGCCGGGGCGCCTCCTCGGCAGGCACCGGCCGCCCGGCGGCCCGTTCCGCCGCATCGAGCACCTGGCGCACCGACGAGCCGGTGCCGGTGCCGACGTTGATGGCGGTGGTGGCGCCGCCGCCGGCGAGGTGGTCGAGGGCCCGCAGGTGGGCGTCAGCCAGGTCGTCGACGTGGATGTAGTCGCGGACGGCGGTGCCGTCAGCGGTGGGGTAGTCGGCGCCGAACACCTGCAGCGGAGGCCGCTTGCCGAGCAGGGCCTTCATGGCGAGGGGGACGAGGTTCAAGGTGACCGTCCAGTCCTCCCCGATGGACCCGTCCATGGCGGCGCCCGCCGCGTTGAAGTACCGCAGGCTGACCGAGCGCAGCCCACGGCACGTGTCGTACCAGTGCAGCATCCGCTCCACCAGGGCTTTGCTCTCGCCGTAGGGGCTCTCGGGCCGGATGGGGGCGTCTTCGCCGACGGGGGTGTGCTGCGGGGTGCCGTAGACGGCGCAGGTAGAGGAGAGCACCAGGCGGGTCACGCCGGCCCGGTGGACCGATTCGAGCAGCCGGGCGGTGCCGGCCACGTTGTTGGCGAAGTAGCGGCCCGGGTCCTCGAACGACTCGCCGGCCGCCTTGTACGCGGCGAAGTGGACCACCGCGTCCACCGCGTAGCGCTCGATGGTGTCGCCCACCAGGGCATCGTCGGCCACGTCGCCGACCACCAACGGCACGTCGCCCACGGCGCGGCGGTGGCCGAGCTCCAACGTGTCGAGGACCACCACGTCGCGGCCGCGGCGGCGCAGCAGCCGGACGGTGTGCGACCCGATGTAGCCGGCACCGCCGGTCACGAGGACGGACATGTCCCAGAGTGTGGCACGGGCCCCGGGGGCCTCGCCCCACGGCTGCTCCGGCCTGCTGTGGCCTGCTACGCCTGGGGCTCCCCCTCGGCAGCACCCACCTGCCAGGGTCTGGCCACCACCAGCCAGACGACGCCCCCCGCCAGCAGGACGCTGCACAGCACCCAGCCGAGGGTCGCCGTCGGCACGCCGACGTACTTCAGACCTGAGGCGAAGATGACGAAGGCGATGACCGGCCGCACCAGGCGGTCGGGGGCCAGCGCGGACAGGAACGAGCCGACGATGACGGCGGGGACCGACCCGACGACGAGCGACGTGGTGACCGACACCTCCACATGGCCGAACAGCAGCGCCCCTACCGCGGCCGCCAGGGTCAGCGGCACGGCCTGGGTGAGGTCGGTGCCGACGAGCTGGCTGGCGCTGAGCGTCGGGTAGGCGAACAGCAGCAGGACGATCATGAGCGACCCCGAACCGACCGACGTCATCCCCACGATCAGCCCGCCGGCCATGCCGATCGCCAGGGTCGGCAGGCGGCGGACATGCAGGTCGTGGACGACGCCGTCGCGGCGCACCCGGCCACGGCGGTCGACGGCGTAGCGTAGGGCCATGGCGGCGGAGCCGACCAGCAGGGCGGCCCCGAGCCCCCGCTGGATCGTCTGCTCGGCCCCACCGCTTCTGCCCAGCACGTGCAGCAGGTAGCTGCCCAGCAGGGCCATCGGCGCAGCGCCGAGGCTCATCCAGCCGACCAGCCGGAGGTTGACGGTGCCCTGGCGCAGGTGCACCGCCGCTCCGAACGGCCGCATGAACAGCGCCGCCACCAGGTCGCTCGATATCGCTGTCGACGGCTTCACGCCGAACAGCAAGATGAGCATGGGTGTCATCAGCGCGCCGCCACCAGCCCCGGTCATGCCGACGAGGAAGCCGATGACGGCGCTGCCGAAGACGACGTAGGGATCCATCAGCGTCGCCCCGGTGCCGGCACGGCCGCCTGGGTCACCCGGTCGGGGAGCCCGCCCGTACGGCCGCCAGCACTGCCCCGGCGAGGGCCGGCTGGCAGATGAGGAGGTCGGGAATCCACGGGTCCGGGCGGTTGTAGACGAGGATGCGCCCGTCGGCCCGGCTGACGTGCAGGCCGGCGGCGGCCGCGACGGTCACGGGGGCGCAGCTGTCCCACTCGTACTGGCCGCCGGTGTGCAGGTAGATGTCGGCGTCGCCGCGAACCACGGCCATGGCCTTGGCGCCGGCTGACCCCATGGGCAGCAGCTCGCCGCCGATCGCTTCGGCTCCGAGCTGTTCGATCTTCGGACCGAGACGGTCGTAGCTCATGGCGTTGTGGCGACTGGCCGAGGCGCGCAGCTTGGTGCCATCGAGGGCCACCCGACCGAGTTTGACCAGACCTGCCTCTGCACACAAGGTGAGCACTTGGGTGAACAGGTCGTCGACGGCCACCAGGTGACGGCGGCGGAACCGGGAGATCGACCGGTAGTCGGGAGAAGTATTGGCCGACAGCCAGCGGAAGGCCACGTCGACGTAGCACCGTCGTTCCATCTCCCGAGACGAGGTCACCCCGGTCGAATACGCGAACAACAACAGCTTCAGCATCATCGACGGGTCGTAGGGAGGTGCACCCATGGACTCGACGTAGGAGTCGTAGATCGTAGAGAGATCGAGGAGATTGTCGACCACCTCGGCGATGAACCGAGCGGTGTGGTCCTCGGGAAGCCAGTCGTCGAGCGACGGCGGCAAGAGGAACGACTGGGTCGGGTCATAGTGACGAAACGTCTTCGACCTGCCGGCGGGAGACTTGGTGACCGGGACTTGATCCCCGCCAGCGACCTCGAAGAGCACGTCATCGGCAGGGTTCTTTGCCATCCACGAATTCTTGCCGATCTGCCACCCAATCGCGAATCCAAACGGTCAGGTGAGGCGACCCCGATGCTTTCCGACCGGATCTACGTCAATTGTGGATACTGCCCCACGCTCCTAATGGATCTGCCCGAGGAGATGCGCTCGAGACTGCTGCCGGCCTCCGTCATGGCCGAGCCGATTCGCTGGTTGTGTGGTTGTGCTCCCCGGCCGCGGCCCGAGTCCACGACCAGCGGATCGTGGCGAGCGAGTTCGCCGACTGGCTGGCCGAGCGTGGCGGCTGATCACTGTCAGGAAGCGGTGGCCGACTGCGCCGACGAGGCAAGAACAATCCCCTTGGAGCCTGCGCCGCCGGTCAGCGCCCCGGTACAGAGCCCGTCGTGGCGCCGGCCGGCCGGGGGTGAGCTCTATTCCGCCTCGATGACGAAGTCGTAGACGCACTCCTTGTCGTCCATGTCGACGGCGAGAGACGGGCGGACACCGAACACGGCGTCGCGCTCGAGCCAGGGTGAGGATTCGTCGAACAGATGAGTGACGAGCGGCTTGAAGCCGTCGGCGGTGATCATGAAGTGGATGTGGGCGGGACGCCACGAGTGCCGCCCCGTCCCACGTAGCATCGTGCCGACGGGCCCGTCGTCGGGGATCGTGTAGTCGACCGGGCGGACCGTCGTGAACCGGTACGCGCCGTCTGCGCCGGTCTCGAACCGCGACCGGAGGTTGCGCTTCGAGGGGTCCTCCTCGATGTCGTAGAGGCCGCTGGGCTGTACCTGCCACACGTCCAGGGATGCTCGGCGTACAGGCCTTCCGTCCAGGTCCTTCACCGTGCCGGTCATCACGAGCGGTGTGCCACCCGTCGCCGGGTCGGTGACGATGGAGTCGCCAAACGAACGGAGAGGAGCGCCCGGTACATAGAACGGCCCGAGCACGGTGGGCTCGGACGCGCCCGGTGCGGGGGCGGTGTTGACCAGCTCCAGCAGCGTCGATACCCCGAGTGTGTCCGACAAGAGGATGAACTCTTGGCGCACGTCGTCGCAGCGGGCGCCGACCGCCGTGAGGAAGCGGATGGCGGCCAGCCATTCGTCCCGGGTGAGCCCCACCTCCTCGACGAGCGCGTGCGCGTGTCGCACCACCGCCTGCAGCACCTCGGACAGGCGCGGGTCGGCTGCCGGGGCGAAGGAGGCGCACACCTGTCGGCTGTGCTCCTCGATTGGCGTCGTCTGCTCGGCCAAGGCCTCTCCTCCCAATGGCTGCCCGATGGCTGGGTGCCGGGCCAGTCTGGCAGACACCGTGGCCGGCAGGTAGGGACGCCCGGCGGTCCCGTGGGCGCGTTCGCCGCCGTCACTCCCCAGCCCTGCTCCACCTCCACCCGACGGCCCGAATCGGGCTCTACGCGATCAGGCGTGGGGAGCGTTCCCTGATTCGTGCAGTTGGACGAGTGTTCCATTGGACGCCTGAGTGGAGCAACAGCCGGAGCCGATAGTTCTCGAAGTTTCGCATGCCGTGGGCGGATATCCGGCGGATCTTCTCGGTCACCAGGTTCTGAGCCTCGACGGGTCCGGTGGAGATGCCGGTCACGTGGTAGCTGAGGACCTCGTCCTCCCAGCGCGAGATGGTGGTGGCGAGGCGGGTGAGCTCGGGCACCTCCGCCTCGGCGACGTAGCTGTAGAAGCGCACGAGCCGCCAGTGCGCCTGTCGCAGGGTCGGTGCGGCGTAGACCCCGCGCAACAGCTCCTTGCCCAAGATGG
This sequence comes from Actinomycetes bacterium, assembly GCA_021779775.1. Taxonomy (GTDB): domain Bacteria; phylum Actinomycetota; class Acidimicrobiia; order Acidimicrobiales; family UBA8190; genus JAJYAB01. Next base: position 4,075 of record JAJYAB010000034.1, on the reverse strand, counting down.
CGGCTCCGACCTCCCCGTCGGGATCGCCTTCTGCGAAGGCGGACAGGAGCTTGTTTCGCTGGCGGTCGGTCAGGTGTTCTGATCCCCGGGTCCTGAGCCGGCGGGTCCGGTACCGCGGGTCGTCTCGGTGGCCCCGGTGGCCGAGCGAGGACTGCTGCGTGCGTCGGCGGACGTCGTCGACTGCCCGGTCCGCTGGCCTTCGAGGGTCACCGGCCCCGAACCGGAGCACACGATTTCCTGCCGGTGGCGGCCCTCTCGTACGCTCGACGGGCCATGACCGCCGACCGTACCGCCGACCGCTCCCGCGACGCCGACCCGGCCGGCCTGCTGGCTGCCGCTTCGGCCGGCGACCGCCTGGCCCTGGCGCGCCTGCTGTCCGCGGTGGAACGGGGCGGCCCCCGGGGCCGGCAGGTGGCCGGTCTGGCCTATCGCGACGGCGCTGTCGCCCCCACCGTCGGCATCACCGGGGCCCCCGGGGCGGGCAAGTCGACGCTCACCGGCCGCCTGGTGGCCGAGGCCCGCGCGTCGGGGCTCGGCCAGGTGGCGGTGCTCGCCGTCGACCCCTCGTCGCCGTTCACCGGCGGGGCCATCTTGGGCGACCGCATCCGCATGCAGGACCACGCGCTCGACCACGGGGTGTACATCCGCTCGTTGGCCACCCGTGGGCACCTCGGAGGGCTGACCGTCGCCGTGCCCGAGGCCCTGCGGGTCCTGTCGGCCGCCGGCATGCCGCTGGTATTCGTCGAGACCGTCGGCGTCGGCCAGGTGGAGGTGGAGGTCGCCTCGGCCACCGACACCACCGTCGTCGTCGTCAACCCCCGCTGGGGCGATGCCGTGCAGGCCAACAAGGCCGGCCTGCTCGAAGTGGCCGACCTGTTCGTCATCAACAAAGCCGACATGCCCGGCGCCCGGGAGACCCGCCGCGACCTGGAGCAGATGCTCGACATGAGCGCGGTGGGTGACTGGCGCCCCCCCATCGTCGACACGGTGGCCTCCACCGGCGACGGGGTCGCCGTCTTATGGTCGGAGATCCGCCGCCACCAGGAGCTCCTGGCCGCCGGTGGCATCCTGGCGGAGCGCCGCCGCCGCCGCCTGGAGCAGGAGCTGCGCCGGGTGCTGATGGCCCGCATCGCCGCCGAGGCGGACCGGCTGCTGGCGGCCGACGGCTTCCGCTCGGTGGCCGACGAGGTGGCCGGCGGGCGGATCGACCCCTACGACGCCGCCGACCGGCTACTGGCCGAGGTCGGCCGGGCGGCCGGGAACCGCCCCACCTGACCCCGGTCCGCGACCGGTGCCCGGCCACCGTCTACGGTTCCGCCATGGTTGGGATGCCGAGGGACCGGCGCCGGCACGGGCGCCTGCCCGGCGGGCTGCGGCTGCCCGGCGTCTGGCCCGGGGGGATCCCGGTCAGCGGCGAGCCGGACTGGTACCGGCGTGCGGTGTTCTACGAGGTGTACACCCGGGGCTTCTTCGACGCCAACGGCGACGGCATCGGCGATCTGGCCGGGCTCCGCCAGAAGCTCGACTACCTCGAATGGCTCGGTGTCGACTGCCTGTGGCTGCTGCCGTTCTACCCGTCGCCCATGCGTGACAGCGGCTACGACATCAGCGACTTCGTGTCGGTCCACCCCGACCTGGGCACCCTCGAGGAGCTCGCCGAGCTCCTCGACGACGCCCGTGGCCGCGGCATCCGGGTGATCGCCGACCTCGTCATGAACCACACGAGCGACCAGCACCCGTGGTTCGCCGAGTCGCGCAGCTCGCGCACCAACCCCCGGGCCGACTGGTACGTGTGGAACGACGACGACCGGCGCTGGCCCGAGGCGCGGGTGGTGTTCGTCGACGTCGAGACGTCCAACTGGACCTACGACGCCCAGCGCCAGCAGTACTACTGGCACCGCTTCTTCTCCCACCAGCCCGACCTGAACTACGAGAACCCCGAGGTGTTCGACGCCATGCTCGGCGTGGTGCGCTTCTGGCTCGACATCGGGGTCGACGGCTTCCGGCTCGACGCCGTTCCCTACCTCTTCCAACGCGACGGGACCAGCGGGGAGAACCTGGCGGAGACCCACGGGCTGCTGCGCCGGCTGCGCAAGGAGGTCGACGCCACCCACCCCAACCGGGTCCTGCTGGCCGAGGCCAACCAGTGGCCGTCCGACCTGGTCGACTACTTCGGCCAGGGCGACGAGTGCCACATGTGCTTCCACTTCCCGCTGATGCCCCGCTTGTTCATGGCCGTGCGCCGCGAGCAGCGGTTCCCCATCACGGAGGTGCTGGCCCAGACCCCGGAGCTGCCCGACGGGGGCCAGTGGGCGATCTTCCTCCGCAACCACGACGAGCTGACGCTCGAGCAGGTCACCCCCGAGGAACGTGACTACATGGTGGCCGAGTACGCCCGCGACCCCCGCATGCGCCGCCACCTGGGCATCGGAAGGCGGCTGGCCCCGCTGCTCGACGACGACCGGCGGGTTGCCGAGCTGCTGCACGCGCTGCTGTTCTCCCTGCCGGGCAGTCCAGTCCTGTACTACGGCGACGAGCTGCTCATGGGCGACAACGTCTACCTGGGCGACCGCGACTCGGTGCGGACGCCCATGCCCTGGTCCCCGGACCGTAACGGCGGGTTCAGCCGGGCCGACTTCGCCCAGCTGTACCTTCCGCCCCTGATGGACCCCGTGTTCGGCTACCCCGTGGTCAACGTGGAATCCCAGCAGCGCAACCCCAGCTCGTTCCTGCACTGGATGCGCTCCATGCTGGCGACCCGGCGCCGCCACCCGGTGTTCGGCACCGGCGCGTTCGAGGTGGTCGGCTGCGACAACCCGTCGGTGCTGGCCTTCCTACGCTCCGACGCGGACGGCAGCGACGTGCTGTGCGTCAACAACCTGAGCCGCTTCCCGCAACCGGCAGAGCTCGACCTGAGCCGGTTCGCCGGCCGTGTCCCCGTCGAGCTGCGGGGGGGCGTGCCGTTCCCCCCCGTCGGCATCGGCACCTACATCGTCACGATGGGCCCCTACGGGTTCTGCTGGTTCGAGCTGGGCGCCGGGCCCGCCCACGACGACGACGCCGCCGGTGGCACCGGGCCGGCGGACGTCCCGGCGCCGTGGCGCTGGTCGCATCGCGGGACCGCCTCGTGAGCATCACGGCCCCGCCCGGCGGGCACCCGGAGATCGACCCGCCGGCACTGGCCCAGGCTGTCGCCGCCTACGTGGGACGCCGGCCCGGGTGGGAGGGCGACGCCGCAGACCCCACCGAGCTGGTGCACGTCGACGTGCTGCCCGCCGGGCCGGTGCCGCTCTACGACGTGGTGGCCCGTGCCGGCCGCCGGCTCGTCCACGTGGTGGTCGGCGCCCGCGGGGCAGCCGAAGAGGTCCGCCTGCTCGGAGACGGCGGCGACTCGCTCCTCGGCGTGCTGGCCGCCGGCCCGGAGCCGGCGGTGGTCTTCGACGCGCTCGGCGAGGGGGGGGCGGCGACCGCCGTGCTGGCCGCCGTGTCCGGCATCGCCACCGACCCGGCACGGGCCCGGCGCGTACGCACCACCCGCGCCTCGGTCAGCTTGGTCTTCGAGGACCGGGTCGTCATGACCGTGTTCGACGAGCTGGTCGACGGCACGCGCCCCAGCCTCGAGCTCCTGCTCGGGCTGGACGACGCCGGGTTCAACCACCTGGCGGCACCGCTCGCCCGCTGGCGTCGGCACGACCGGGACCTGGGCATCGTGCAGGAGTACCTGGCGGGGGCGTCCGGCGGCCGGTCGCTGGCCCTGACGTCGGTGCGCGACCTGTTCGCCTCGCGGCGCCCACCGGCCCAGGCCGGCGGCGACTTCGCCCCCGACGCCCGCCGCCTCGGCACCATGCTCGGGCGGATGCACGTGGCGTCGGCCAGGGTGTTCGGCCGCCACGCCGGCGACCCGCAGGGATGGGCAGCCGAGCTGGAGCGGGCGCTGGCCGGCACCCCGCCGCCCGGCCTGTCCCCGTCGGCGACGGCAGACGCCGTCGACGCCCTGCGCACGCGCCCGGCGCCGGCCGCGGTGGCAGGCAGCGGCAACTTCCACCTGGGGAGGGTCTGCCGCACCGAGCAGGGA
>JAJYAB010000379.1 GCA_021779775.1 Actinomycetes bacterium | reverse complement strand
CCGGTTGCCAGGCTTGAGCACCAGGGAGCGCGAACCCACCCGCCGGCGTGCTGCCAGGGGCACCGTGCCGGGGTGCTGCCAGGGGCACCGTGCCGGGGTGCTGCCAGGGGCACCGTGAAGGTGCCAGGGGCACCGTGCCGGCGTGCTGCCAGGGGCACCGTGAAGGTGCCAGGTAGGGTGGCGGCCGGTGCATCTGAAGGCTCTCACCATCAAAGGCTTCAAGTCGTTCGCCGACCCGGCGACGCTGCAGTTCGAGTCGGGCGTCACGGTCGTCGTCGGTCCGAACGGCAGCGGCAAGTCCAACGTGGTCGATGCCGTCGCCTGGGTGCTCGGAGCACAGGGTCCGCGCTCGGTGCGGTCGTCGAAGATGGAAGACGTCATCTTTGCCGGGTCGGCGGACCGGCCGGCGCTCGGTCGTGCCGAGGTGTCGTTGACGATCGACAACCGGGCTGGCCGGCTGCCGGGGGGGCTGGCAGAGATCACGATCACCCGAACCCTTTTCCGGTCCGGGGACAGCGAGTACGCCATCAACGGCCAGGCGTGCCGGCTCCTCGACGTGCAGGAGCTCCTCTCTGATTCCGGCGTCGGGCGCCAGCAGCACGTCATCATCAGCCAGGGCCAGCTCGACCAGGTGCTCAACGCCCGCCCGGAGGACCGCCGAGCGATCATCGAGGAGGCGGCGGGGGTGTTGAAGTACCGCCGCCGGCGCGAGCGGGCGGAGCGACGCCTGAGCGCCACGGAGGAGAACCTCGAGCGCCTGGGTGACCTGCTGCGTGAGATCCGCCGCCAGGTCCGCCCGCTCGAACGCCAAGCTGCTGCCGCCCGGGTGCATGCCGTGCTGTCCGAGGAGCTGCGAGCGTTGCGGCTGCACCTCGCCGGGCGCGACCTCGGCGTGCTCGACCAGCGACAGCGCGCTGCCGGCGAGGAGACGGCCATGCTCCGCAGCGAAGAGGGCATCCTGCGGCGTGAGATCGCTGCTCTGGACTCGGCCGCTGCCGCCGCTGCCGCCGAGCTGGTGTCGCAGCCAGACGAGGACCTCGTTGTCGCGCTCACCCGGGCCCAACGGTTGGCCGAGCGCTCGCGCGGGTTGGGCGGAGTGCTCGCCGAGCGCCTGAGGTCGTTGGCCAGGGCGCTCGACGCGGCGGCCGACACCGACGTGGTGTCCACCTTGGAGGCCGAAGCATCCCGCCTGGCCAGTGCGCTCGATGCCGGCGCGGCCGAGTCGGCGGCGCTCGGGCCCGATCGTGCCGCCGTCGAGGATGCCGAGCAGGCAGTGGCCCTCGAGGCGGCTGCATACGAGTCGACGTTCGGCGCCAGCGGGGATCTCCAAGAGGCCGAGCAGGCCTTCGCTGGCGCCCAGGGGCAGGCTGAGCTCCTGCGACGGACCGTCGAACGTGATGGGGAGAACCTGCAGCGCCTGCTCGAACGTGCCGAGTCTGCAGCGGGACGGATGACGGCGCTGCGCGGCGAGGCGAAGGATCTCGAGCGGCAGGTGGAGGCGGCTCAGCGGGCGCAGGCGGAGCTGCGGACGACCGGCGCGGCGCGCCGCGTCGCTGCAGACCAAGCGGCCGATGCCCTCGCCGAAGTCGAGCGCCGGCTCCGGCACGCCGAGGGTCAGTGCCACAGGCTGCAGGCCCGGTCCGAGGCCCTCGCCGCCGCGCTGGCCGAAGCACGTGGCGCCACCGGAGCGGACGCCCTCGCCGGGGAGCCAGGCGTCATCGGCATGCTCGGCGACCTGGTCGACGTGGACGACGGGTGGCGTGCTGCGTTCGACGCGGCGATCGGGGCGGTGGTCACGGCCATGGTCGTCGACGGGCCAGACGCCGGGCGCCGGGCGGTCGCCCGGCTGCGTCGGCACCAAGCATCAGGAGCGATCCTGACAGTGTCGTCCCCGCTTCCCGCCACGTCTGCTTCCGATCCGCCGAGCGCAACCGCTGCAGCCGGGCGGGCTCCCGGTGAGCAGCTGGCCCCCCAGGGTGCCCAGCTGGTCCGGCACCATGTCCACCCGCGCACCGAGCTCGTCGCTCCGCTCGTCGACTTCTTGCTGTCGGGGGCGGTAGCCGTCACCGGGGACTGGACCCAGGCGCTCGACGTGGCGCTCGCATGTCCGGACCTGTTGGTCGTCACCGCCGACGGCGACCGGTTCTCGCGCTCAGCTTGGAAGATCCGTGCAGGTGATACCGAAGCCACGCCTGCTGCGGTCGAAGAGGCGGCCCGTCACGCTGAGGAGGCGGCAGCCGACGTTGAGCTGGCGTCGTCGTCCGTTCGCACGGCGCGCACGCTGCAGGAGGAGACGCGCGCTGCGGCGGACGCCTCGGTGCGCGATGCCGAGCGTGAGTCTGACCGTGTGCTGGCCCTGCAGGCGGCCCAGCGTAGGCTGGACCGCCAGATCACCGAGCTGGGCGAGGAGATCGCCCAGGAGCAGCAGCATGCCACCGAGATCCGCGCCAGGATCGAGCGTGACAGCGCCGTGCTCCACGAGCTCGAGGAGCGTCTGCCTGGGGTGCGCCGCGCTGCCGAGGGCGCCGCCCGCCAGGCCGGCGAGGCCGCAGCGGCCAGGCGTGCGCTCGACGACAGTCGAGCCCGTGTGGCGAACGCCCGCCGCGAGCTCGAGGTTCGAGCTGCCGGTC
>JAJYAB010000033.1 GCA_021779775.1 Actinomycetes bacterium | reverse complement strand
TGAGGACACGGGCCCGGTAGAGCTGGGTGATCTCGATGATCTCGTCGATGGACTCCTGCACGAGGTACTTGGTGCCGTTGGTCAGCGTGACGACCGTGTCGGGCGTCTCCTCGATCCGCTCGATCAGGTCAGGGTTGATGGCGATGCGCTCCCCCTGGTGGAACCGTGTCAGCGAGATCATGGGACGTCTCCTGTCGGTGGGCCCACGATGATCCCCGGCCCGCCTGGTTCTTGTCGGCCTCGTGCGGACCACGCTTGAGCCGGGTGCAGGCCAACGAGGGGACAACGCGGCAGGCGGACGCCAAAGGCCGCGCCATGCTGCGATCACGACGGTGCTGCTGCGATCACGACGGGGCTGCTGCGATCACGACGGGGCAGGCGAGCCCGGCTGAGCGGCAGGGGTCGGGGGGCCGCCGGCTGGTGCGCCGCCGGTCGCTGCATCAGCGGCCGGCGATCGGGTCTGCGCCAGCTGGCGCAGGATCTCGGCTCGGCGGGCCTGGTTGGAGTAGGACGTCAGGATGCTGGTCAACAGCCAGGAGCCGACCGAGCACACGACCAGGGCGAGCAGGAAGCGGACGAGCGCCGTCGTCGTGTCGATGCTGCCGTGCACGATGCCTGGTGCCATCGGCAGGCACACCACCACGGCGGCGGCCACCACGAGGTCAGGGCGCTTCATCTGCAGTCTGGCAGCAGATCGCCGATGGTGGCAGCCCAGCGCGCCGGGGTGGCCGGCTGGTCGGCGAGCAGAGCCACCGGGATGCCGGAGCGCAACACGGTGGCAGGGCTGGTCGTGTGGTCAAGCCCGCTCAGGACCAGGGCGTCGATGCCGCCCACGGCGTCCGCCCATGCGGCGATGTCCTCCGGCTTGGTGGCGGCGTCGGCGATCCCCCAGACAGCGGTGGGTCGCATGGCGCGGACGACGTGGGCTGCCCAATTCCGGCCCGCTCCGGCCAGCGGGGCTTCCACTGCCACGACACCGACCTGGGAGCGGCGCCATCCTGGAGCCAGGGCAGCGGCGTCCTCGGCGGTGCAGGCTCGCAGGGAAGCTCGCTGGCCACCAGTGGCCCGGCGGGTGGACGATGCTGCGGCCAGGCCGATCTGGGCCGGGTCCGTCCCGACCATGGCGGCGACCGATGCTGCCACGGTACGGGCCTGCTCTCCTGTGCCGATCACCACGACGAGCGTCCCGGGGGTCTGAGGGAGCGGAGGAGCCTCCTCCATCTGTGCCAGGGCGTCGGTCAGCGCAGCGGCGACGTTCCACCCCTGGGCCTGGCGGGTCACGACCGAGGCAACCAGCGGCTCGGGGAGGCCGGTCGACCGGAGGGCGTCGGCCAGCGGCGAAGATCCGCCGTCCGGCACGCTGGTCACAGGAGCCAGGGCGGGCTCGTGGGCCGCCACCGGCTGGGGCGCCATGGGCTGGGGCGCCTGGGCTTCGGCGGCCGCCTGCACCAGCAGATCGGCGAAGGTCGTGTCGGTGGCGGCGGCCGTCGGTTTCGACGGGGCGTCCGCCGCCCCGGTGGCCGCCGTGGCCGGGCGTTGCGTCGCCGGGCCTTGCGCCGCCACGGTGGTGCCGGCCGGGGTGGTGCCGGCCGGGGTGGTGCCGGCCGGGGTAGTACCGGCCGGGGTGCTGACCTGGCGCCGGTCGGCCGTCTCCTCGGCCAGCATGGCGAACACGTCGTGCTCCGCAGCGCTGCTTCCTGGCGGGGCACCAGATGCAGCCGGTCCCGCCGGCTCCGCCGGTTCCGAGCCTGCAGGCGCCTCGACGGGAAGCGGCGCAGCAGCGGCTCCCGACCGCGGTGGTCTGGCGACCCGCCGGGTGAGGGCCGGCGTGCTACCGGCGGGCACCTCGGCCAGCAGCCGGAAGCGCTCCTGGGCGAAGAATCCGAGGACACCGCCGGAGCGGAAGGTCTCGCCGCGCACCACCCGCGCGTCGGCGCCCAGCTCCTCGCGGACCTGGGCGATCAACGCTTCGGGGTCGGTGCCTTCAAACGGCTTCAATTGCGTTCGCGACATTGATCACTCCGATCCGGTCGACTCGGACTTGGGGGCCGAGCTCGTTCACCGACAGCACGGCGAGGCGGGGGACGGCAGGCGACAGCATGCGGTGCAGGGACGGGCGCAGGCGTGAGGTGCACAGCAGCACCGGTTCACGGCCCGTTTGCTCGACCTGGTTGGTGAGCGCCTGCACCTCGCCGACGAGGGCTTCCAGCAGGCTGGGGTCGGCGGCCAGCACGCTGCCGTCGTCTCCTGGCCGCACCGCCTCGAGCAGGCGCCGTTCGAGGCCCGCATCGAAGGCGATCACCGGCAGGACCCCGTCTGTGGCGTGTTGGGCGCTGATCGCCGGGCCGAGCGATGCCCGCGCCGCTTCGAGCAGGCTCTCGGTGTCCTTGGACCGCCGTGCGCGCTCGGTGACCGCCTCCACGATGCGCACCAGGTCGCGGATGGGCACGGTCTCGTCGAGCAGCCCCGACAGCACCTGGTGCACGTCGGTCAGGCTGACCTGGGCGCTGCCCATCTCCTCGATCACCGCCGGATCGGTGGCCTTCACCGAGTCGAGCAGGATCCGCACCTGCTGGGACGACAGCAGCCGCCCGGCAAAGCGCGCCACCACCTCGCCGACATGGGTGGTGATGACCGACGACCGGTCGATCACCGTGGCCCCGGCGATCAGCGCCTGCTGGCGCAGCTCGGCCGGGACCCACTTGGCCGGGAGCCCGAACACGGGTTCGGTCCCGCCCTGGCCGGGGACCGTGTCGAGCCCGTCGCCGATGGCCAAGAACCGCCCCGGGGGGGCTTCGCCGCGGGCTACCTCGACGCCGTGGACCCGGATGACGTAGCAGTCGGGATCCAGGTTGATGTTGTCGCGGGTGCGGATGGCCGGGATGATCACGCCCCGCTCGACGGCCAGCTTGCGCCGCAGGCCTTTCACCCGTTCGAGCAGGTCGCCCCCACGCTCGGCGTCCACCAGGTCGACGAGGTTGGCCGACAGCTCGAGCTCCAGCGGCTCCACCCGCAGCTCGGCGGCCAGCGCCTGCGGCGAGTCGGGGACCAGGCCGGTCTTCGGGTCGTCGACCGTCTCGTCGGCGTGCTCATCTGGAGCGACGGCGGCCAGCCGGCGTGCGACGAACCACAGCAGGCCACCCACCAGGAAGAAGGCCAGGTGGGGGAGGCCGGGCACGATGGCCATCCCCAGCATGACGACCCCGGCGATCTGGATCGCCCGGTACTGGCGGGCCACCTGCCCGAGGACGTCGGTGCCGAAGTCCTCGTCGTCGGTGGCCGTGCGGGTCACCACCAGGCCGGTGGAGATCGACAGCAGCAGCGCCGGGATCTGCGACACGAGCCCGTCGCCCACGCTCAACATGCTGTAGGTGTGCACCGCCCCGCTGACCGGCAGGTGGCGCTGCAGGACGCCGACGCCGAACCCGCCCAGCAGGTTGATGGCGGTGATGACGATCGCCGCGATGGCGTCGCCCCGCACGAACTTGGACGCGCCGTCCATAGCACCGTAGAAGTCGGACTCGTTGGCGATCTCCGCCCGGCGGCGCTTGGCCTCCTGCTGGTCGATGAGCCCGGCGTTCAGGTCGGCGTCGATGGCCATCTGCTTGCCCGGCATCGCGTCGAGGGTGAAGCGGGCGGCCACCTCGGCGACCCGGCCGGCACCGCTCGTCACCACTACGAACTGGATGACGATCAAGATGAGGAACACCACGAGGCCGACGACCAGCTGGCCGCCGACGACGAAGCTGCCGAAGCTGCCGATCACCGATCCGGCGTACCCGTGCAGCAGCACGAGACGGGTGGCCGACACGTTCAGGGCCAGCCGGAACAGCGTGCAGACGAGCAGGACCGAAGGGAAGACCGAGAACTCGAGCGGGCGCTTCACGTGCATCGTCATGAGCAGCACGACGACGGCGACGCTCATGTTCATGCTGATGAGGATGTCGAGCAGCATCGCCGGGATCGGCACGATCAGCACGACGACGATGGAGATGACCGCCGCCGGTACGCCGATCATCCCGGTACGATTGCGCATGGCTCCTCAGGACGGCTGGGGGGACAATGTGTACGGCCGGTCCGTGGCCCGATGATGTGCTGCCGTCCTGGCGTGCACCTCACCTATCGGCAAGCGGTGGTCCGGGGTTGAGGGTTGGGCGCTCGCCGGGCCGATCGCCACACGGAGCGGCGGCAGGCTCGTCGAGCCACTGCACCGATCCCTCCGGCACCAGCAGGGGCCGGAGCGCGTCTTCGACCGCCTTTCGCGTGGACTGGGCGGCGTCGAGGCAGCTGGCGGCGACCCGGATGCGCCGCAGGGATCCGGGAGCGAACGGCAACGCGTCGAGGGGGGCCTGCAGGTCTCCCCCCGGTGTCCCCGGGGGCACCACCACCACCTCGCCGGCTTCGGCGGGAGCCGAGCCGATCAGCAGGTGCGTGACCGGGGGGCGCACCCCGGTGGCCACCTGCAGGGCCAGGCGGGCGGTACGGGCCTCGGCGTGGTCGGGGCACTGCTGCAGGACCTGGTCGACGAGCATCAGCGCGTAGGCGGTAGCCCCGGACCGGGCGGCCAGCACGGCGGTGTCGGTGAGCAGGTCGGGGTCGGGCTGCCAGACGGCGGCCGTCGTCTCGATCAGGGAGGCAGCTCCCACCAGGTCGCCGGCCTCGGCCAGCTGGTCCGCCCGGTGCCGCGCCGCGCGCACCTCGTGGCTCCGCAGGGTGTCGCGCAGGGCGCGCAGCGCCTCGGCCATGGCCGGCGCCGACGGCACCGGCGCCGGCGCCAGCTCGTCACGAGCGTCGAGGGCCTTCAGGTGGACGCCCAGGCGGTAGAAGAAGATGCCGCACGCCAGGGCGAACGAGACACCGCCGTCGACGTCGGGCTGGTACCGGCGGGTGAATTCCCCGATGGCGTCGTCGAGGCCGGTCAGCCAGGTGGTGGGCGCGCCGGCAGCGGCTCGCTCGATACCCTCGACCCCGCTGTAGGTGTTGAACTTCTGCCAGGCATGGTCGAGGTCGCGGAACGACTCATGGGTCAGGTGGACGGTGGAGCCCTCGGGAAGATCGACGCACCGGCCGGAGAAGGTCGGGACGGCATGGATAGTGGCCGGCCAGGTGATCGTTCCCTGGCGGAAGAACCGAGGATGCCGCTCGTAGCGGGTACCCCATCCGGTGCCGTTGACGGTCCGGCCGCCCATGAGGGTGATCTCCGGGATGAGATAGGCGGCCACCGCCGGGTCGGCACGGGCAGCCAGCTCGCGCAACTCGTCGAGGCCGCCGGCGGAGAGACGCTCGTCGGCGTCGAGGACGAGGACCCAGTCGGCGCCCGCCGCGTCGATCGCCGGCTGCCGGCCGGGCTCGCAGATGCCGGCGTTCGGGAGGGCGAGCACGGCGGCGCCTGCGGCGCGCGCCAGGGCCACCGTGTCGTCGGTCGACTCCATGTCGGCCACCACCACCTGGTCGGCGCCGGTGCACGACGCCAGCATGGCGGGGAGGTTCCCGGCCTCGTTGCGGGTGTTGACGACGACGGCGATGCTCGGGGTGCTCACCCCCGTGCCGGTCGGGGCGCTCACGCCGGTGCTCCGGTAGCGGTGGTTACCGCCCGCCTTCCGGTGATGGCCACCATGGCGGGCAGCGACCGGCGCAGCTGTCCGATGCCGAAGCGCTCGCCGACCACCTCGATGCCGGCCTGGCGCAGACCTAGCCACAGCTCCTCGTCCTGGTGCAGGCGCCGCACCGCGCCGGCAAACGCCTGCGGCGACTCGGCGACCAGCACGTGCACCTCGCGCTGCAGGCCCATGCCCTCAGCCCCGACCGGGGTCGTCACCACCGGGGTGCCGGCGGCCAGCGCCTCGACGACCTTCCCCTTCATGCCCGATCCGTAGCGCAGCGGAGCGACGGACACCCGCGCCTGGTGCAGGAAGGGCAGGACGGACGGGACCGCCCCGGTGACCCGGGCCGAAGAGCCGGCGATGCGGACGGCCAGCCCGTTCGGGTCGTTCCCCACGACGGTGAGCCGGCAGTCGGGCAGCTCGACGCGCGGGCTGATCTCCTCCACCCACCATTGCAGAGCGTCGCCATTGGGCGGGTGGAGGAAGTTGCCGACGAAGAGCGCACCCTGGCGGTCGGCGAACCCGGGACCCGGGTCGACGACCTCGTGGGCGAGGGCGACCACCACCACTTCGGCGGACGGCAGCTCGCGGCGCACGGCCTGCGCGTCGGCATCGGTGACGCAGACGACCCGGTCGACCTTGGCGTAGACGGCCAGCTCGCGGCGCCGGGTGTCCTCGGCGAGGTACGCGTCGCCCTGCGACCCCGACAGCTCGGCTGCCCGCTGCAGCCGGACGAAGTGGACGTCGTTGGTGTCGAGTACCACCTGCGCCCGGGGAGCGGCCCGGCGGACGATGTCCACCAGCAGCTCGCCCACGTCCCACGGCGACAGGACGACGACGTCGTAGCGGTTGTCGCGCAGCAGCCGCTCCAGCGGGGGGAAGTAGTCGGCGGTGTAGACCTCCTCGCCGAGGCGGTGCGGATCCCGCCCGTAGCAGGCGATCCCCATCCGGCCGAGATCGTCGGCGTAGCGCTGGGCCCCACCCCCGGTGGCGTAGTAGGTCACCGCGTGGCCGCACCGGCGTAGCTCCTGCAGGATCCGGAAGATCCGCTGGTGGCCCGCCGCCCGGTCGTACATGGGCATCGAAGGGTCGACGTACAGGACCGACGTCGAGGCCGCTGCCTGTTGGCAGGCAGCCGGCCACGCCGTCGCGCATGGGTCCTCGCCGCGTTCCTCGCCGCGTTCCTCGCCCGGTCCGAACCCGCCCTGGGGCCGGTGCGCCCAGGGCTCGACGGCAGCGGGATCCATCGCCGGCCGTGCCGCCAGCTCGTCGGCCCACTTCTCGGCGAACCGGCGGGCGTTGCGCACTTGGTACTGCTTGAGCCCGCTGCCCAGGTCGGTGCCGGCGGTGCCACCCTCGACGTGGACGACGGTGGAGGCCGGCTCGTACAGGACCCGCCATCCTGCCGCCCGGAGGGCGAACGACAGGTCGGTGTCCTCGTAGTAGGCCGGGGCGAAGCGGTCGTCGAACCCCCCGACCTGCTCGAAGGCGCTGCGCCGGACCAGAAGGCAGGCGCCCGAGGCGTAGTCCGGCGCCCGCCGGCACGAGAACGGCGGCGCGTCGGGGTCGGGATGGCCCTTGCCGTAGACCCATGCGTCGCCGTTGGCGAAGACCAGCCCACCGGCGTCGTTGAGGCGGCCGTCGGGGAAGACCAGCTTGGGCTGGACGGCACCGAGCCGGGGATCCCCGTCCATCGCCGCCACCAGCGGCTCGAGCCAGCCGGGGAGCAGGCGGGTGTCGTTGTTCAAGAAGAGCACGTGCTCGCTCCTGCTGTGGGCGGCACCCTGGTTGCACGCCGGGCCGAAGCCGGTGTTCTCCTCGTTGCGGAGCACCGTGAAGCGAGGTCCGGCGACGTCGGCCAGCCGGGTCGTGGCGTCGGTCGAGCCGTTGTCGACCACCACCACCTCGTACAGGGCGCGGTCGGTCGTGTCCTCCAAGCTCTGCAGGCAGGCCAAGGTCAGCTCGGCCTTGTTGAAGCATGGCACGACGATCGTCACCCTCGGATCAGGCAGCGGCCCGCCAACCGCCGCCGGATCGGTGGCTGGTTCCACCAGCCCGGGGCACAGCACGAGGGCTTCGGCCAGGATGGCCGAGCGCTCGGTCGGGGCAGCAGCGGCGACGGCGTCGGCGAACGCCCGCCGTCCGGCCGGATCGTTGAACGCCCGGACTGCCGTTGCCGCCGCCCGAGCCCGCTGTGCCTGCGTAGCGTCGTTCGTCGCGTGGAAGAGCAGTGGGCACGACGCCCCATGCCCTGCCTGGCGGAGCCGGGCGGACCAGACCAGCGCACGCTCGATGGGCATGCGCCGGGCGACGGTGGCCGCGGTGGCCAGCACGGGAGTCGGGTCGCCCATGACGTCCAGGCAGGCCTCCAGCATGGCACCAGCCGTGCCCGGCTCGAGCTGGGCCACCTGGGCGAGGAACAGGGTCCGCTTGTCGGCGGGGATCGCCGCCGCCACCTCCGACAGGGGCCGGCCGGCCTCGGTCAGGAACAGGACCACGTTGCCGATGTGGGTGTCGAGGACGCCGGCACCGACCATGGATCCGAGCAGCACGTCGGCTGCATCGCCCGGGCGGCCGAGCGCGGCGAGCGCCTGTGCTCGCTGCGGTGCGTACTCGTCCTTGCTGTGCGCGAAGCCGTCCTCGTCGGCGACACCCGCCCCGAGCCCGTCGAACAGCTCCAAGGCGCGGGCGTGCTCGCCCCGGGCCAGGCGGATCTTCGCCTCGGTGACGTCGGCCTGCACCGGGATCGTGCACCGCCGGCGGAGCTGGTCGGCCCACTCGAGTGCCTCGTCGGTGCCGCCGAGCGCCAGGGCGGCCTCTGCGCAGATACGCAGCGCCATCCGGCAGGTGATCGGGTTGTCGGTGTGGTCGAGCGCCTCCCGGCACCGCTGGCGGGCCTCGTCGTAGCGCCCGGCGGTGAAGTAGGACCGGCCCAGGCTGACCAGCGACAGGCCCTTCTGGTCCGCATCGGCGGTCCTCACCTCGGCCTCGGCCACGCGGAGGTTGCGTTCCGCCTTGTTCCGGGCGTCCATCGTCTGCTGCAGGTAGCCGGTGTGGCGGATGCGGGCGAGCTCCAAGGTGGCCTGCACGATGCCCCGCCGGTCGTTGCGGCGGGTGATCTGCTCGTGCAGGCGTCCCGTCCATTCGCACCGTGCCCTGCGGAAGAGCCGGCAGGCGAAGTGCACGGCCGCCGTGCCGACGCCGGCACCCATCAGGTTGTCGATGGGGACCGACCAGCCGTCGACCTCCGCCCTGGTCACGGTGAGCAGGTGGCGGAGGCCCGGGATGTCGGGGCAGACGAGCGTCTCGTCGGCATCGAGCCAGGCGATCCACTCGCCGGTGCAGTGCTCCAGTGCGGCGTTGCGCGCCCGGGCGAAGTCGTCGTCCCAGTAGCCTTCGATGACGATCGCCCCCATCTGGCGGGCGACCTCGACCGTCCGGTCGATCGAACCGGTGTCGTACACGACCACTTCGTCGGCCAGGCCCGACAGCGAGGCCAGGCAGGCCGGAAGGTTCTCCTCCTCGTCGCGGGTGATGAGGCAGGCGGAGACGAGCCGGCGTGTCGTGGTGGCGCCCTGCCGCTGCACGAACCCCTGCCGCTGCACGAAGCGGTCCCGGTTCTGCTCCTGCTCGCCGAACCAGTCGAGGCCGTTGGCATCGAAGGTCTTGTGCCCTTCGTGGTGCACGAACGACTCGTGGCACACGAGAAGCCGCGACCCCCGGTCCACGATCCGCCGGCACAGGTCGTCGTCCTCGTAGCCGCCGGTGCCGAACCCCTCGTCGAACCGGCCGATCTCCTCGAACAGCGATCGACGGACGGCGAGGCAGAAGCCGACCAGGCGGTCGGTGCCGGTGTGGCGCCCCGCATGGTCGCCCGCCCACTTCCGGGCGAACCGGCGCATCTCGCTCGGGGAGCCGTAGGCGGCCTCGGCGGCCAGCTGCTCGCCCGACACGAAGTTCGACCGCGGCCCGGTGGCCCCCACCGCCGCATCGGCATCCATCGGCGCCACCAGCGGGTCGATCCACCGGCCGGCCAGCACCGTGTCGTTGTTCAAGAAGACGAGGACCGGGTTGCGGGCGACTGCCGCACCGTCGTTGCACCCGCCGGCGAACCCCCGGTTCGTGGGGTTGGTGACCACCTCCGCCCACGGGTAGTAGCGGCGGAGCTCGGTCGCCGTCTGGTCGGTCGATCCGTTGTCCACCACCACCACCTGGTCGCGCGCCCCCAAGGTGGGGCGCAGCGAGTCCAGGCAGGCCCGGGTTTGGTCCCAGGCGTTCCAGGCGAGGACGACGATGGTGACCGGGGAGCGTTGCACCCTGTCACCATCGGCCGGCGTCACCGTGCCATGTAGGGGGAATGCCCCGCGGCCACGCTTCGTGCCCGGCGCTTCGTGCCCGGCGCTTCGTTGCAGGGCGCTTCGTTGCAGGGCGCTTCGTTGCAGGGCGGCCGTCATCGATCGCCCCCACCATCACAACGGACGCCCACCATCCGTGGTGGCGCTTCAGCCGGCGCCGGCACACGCCGAATGCATCAGCACTCCACCACGACGGGGAACCTCAGGCCCGATCAGGGTCAGAGACCGAACATGAGGATCACCACGGGGCGGGGGGCAACGAAGCACGGCCCTAAGGACAGGGCCCTTACCCTACGGAGGAAACGGATGTCTTCCCTTATCGTCAACAACAACCTCGACGCCCTTGGGGCGTACAACAACCTCAACGCCACCGACAACGCGATGACCAAGGCCATCTCGGAGCTGTCCTCTGGCCTGCAGATCCAGACCGCAGCCGACAACCCCGCGGGGTACGTGACGGCCGAGGCGCTGCAGTCCCAGTCGAACGGCTACCAGACGGCCATCTCCAACGCCCAGAACGGCGTGTCGCTGATCCAGACGGCGAGCGGCGCGCTGAACCAGATCGCGTCGATCCTGCAGACGATGGACTCGCTGGCGCTGAACTCGGCCAACGGCGCCACCGCCACCACCTCCTCGCTGAACGCCAACCAGCAGGAGTTCGCTGCGCTGCAGAACCAGATCGACCAGATCGCCAACACCACGTCGTACGGCACGACGAACCTGCTCGACGGCTCGTTCAAGAACGAGGCGCTGCAGGTCGGGGCGTTCAACAACACCAACCAGCAGCTGTCGCTGACCATCAGCGCCGCCACCACCGGGGCCCTCGCTGTGGCTTCGACCGGCGGCAGTGCCGTCAGCGTGGGCACCGTGGCGTCGGCCCAGGCCGCCATCACGGCGGTGCAGAACGCCATCCAGACGGTGGCCTCCCAGGAGGCGAGCGTCGGGGCGACCCAGAACCAGCTCCAGGCGATCGTCGCCAACCTGACGGTGGGCCAGCAGAACCTGCAGTCCGCCTACGCGGGCCTGGTCGACGTGAACTTCGCCCAGATGACGACGACGTTCAGCACCGACCAGATCCTGATGCAGTCGGGCGTGTCGATGTTGAGCCAGGCCCAGCAGGTCCCGTCGCTGGTGCTGAAGCTCCTGAAGTGAGCACGCCGGCGCTCGCCGCCTGCGGGGCCCCACACCGGGCCCCGCAGGCGGCGGGTCCGCCGCCCCCGGAG
>JAJYAB010000032.1 GCA_021779775.1 Actinomycetes bacterium | reverse complement strand
CAAGGACAGCGGAGCCAGAAGACGGCTGGTCGGGTGCCGTGGTGGATGCGAGCCAGGATCCTCGGGCGGCGTTCGCCTTCTGCCGTGAGGTCCGATCCGGCGAAGCGCCGCTGCGGCCGCTGCTGCTGGTTCTCGGCACGGGACAGCTCGGCGACCTGCAGGGACAGCACGAGCAGTTCGACGACTTCTGCATGGCACCGCTGCACCCCGGCGAAGTCGAATCGCGACTGGCGCTGCTGCTCAGAGCGGCCACCAGCAGCCCGGGCTCCGCGCTGATCGAGCACGGGCCGCTGGTGCTCAACCTCGAGACATACCAGGCGGCGGTCGCCGGCCGGGTTCTGGACCTGACCTACATGGAGTACGAGCTGCTTCGATTCCTGGCAGCCCGACCGGGCAAGGTCTTCACCCGCGACACCCTGCTCAGCCGGGTGTGGGGCTACGAGTACTACGGGGGAGCGCGTACGGTCGACGTCCATGTGCGGCGCCTCCGAGCCAAGCTCGGCGAGGAGCACGCGCATCTCATCGACACCGTCCGCTCGGTCGGCTATCGCTTCGGTCAGGGCAGCTGGGCGCCCTGAGGCGCTGTGCAGAGGCAGCGCCCTGAGGCGCTGTGCAGACCGCCAGCCGCGGGCATCGTCAGCCGGCACCAGCGCTGCGGGCCCACACCTCTACCTCCACCAGCGCTCCGAGCGGTAGGCCAACAACGGCCACCACCGAGCGGGCTGGCCGATGGTCGCCCAGCACCGCCACGTACCGCGCGTTGAACACCGCGTAGTCGGCCATGTCGGCGAGGAACGCGGTCACCTTGACGACATCACCCCATCCGAGACGCTCCCCGGCCAGCACGTCAGCAACGTTGGCCAACGCCTGGTCGACCTGCGCGGCGAACCCTTCGGCCAGCACCGGACCCTGGGGACTCGAGCACAGCCCGATCTGCCCGGAGCACACCACCCAGGACCCACTGCGAACGGAGGGCGAATAGGGCCCCACCGGAATGCTCACGACGGAATGCTCACCGACGGAATGCTCACGACGTTCCTCCCCGCTCGATCGGCCACTGATCGGGGCATCCGGCGGCCACCCAGGCGGCAGCCGCCACGGCAGCGAACACGGCATCGCTGCCGTTGACGGCAGGCCGGCGGCTGGGTTCCACCTCGACAGACACCGATGGCATGGCGCGGGCGGCCAACACCCCGAACGATCTGATGGTCAGGTCGAGCACGGAACCATCCTCCCCGACGGCCAGCCCCTCGCTGCGCACCCAACCGAGCGCTTGGTGGGCGGCACCGACGCAGTAGGAGCGGAGCACGACCTCGTCCAAGACCTCCCCGGCATCCACCCAGACGGCGAGACGGCCATCGCCACCGATCGTGGCGGTGGCGCGCCCGCCATGCGGAGACTCGATGCGGCACGTGCAACCCGGACCCAGAGTGCCTTCGGTCATGACGGCCAATCCTGCAACAAGCACCGCGCCCTCCACCCAACCTGCGCCGCGCAGCGTGGCCGAAACCGGCGGTCCCGGGATCGTCACCTCGTGGACCACGAGGCCGGGAGCAGTCCGGTGCAGGGCAGCCGACCAGGCCGAGAGCGCCGCCGAACCGGGTGTGCGGGCCACGTGGACCACTCCGGTACCGTCCTGGCGCAGGCCGGCAGCCACCGGTGGCCGCTTCGGCCCGAGCCGGACGACGTCCTCACGGGCGAAGACGACACGCACCGGCCGTCCGTGCTCGTCAGCCAATCGGCGAGCGACCTCGGCGACCGGCGACGCCCGCTTCCCGCCGAACGCTCCGCCGTTGGCGACCGGAGAGCTGGGCTCCCCACCAGGAGCGCACCATGATGCGTCGGGTTCCAGATAGGCCGGCTCGACGAAGGTGGTCTGCAGGCGCAGGACCCAGGTACCGGGAGGGGGATCCAGCGGATGCCGCAGCCCCACCGTCGAATTGCGGCCCTGGACCTTGCCGGCGAGTGCTCGCGCCTCGCCAAGCGAATCGGCGACGGCCCAGCCGCCATCGGCACGGGGGACCGCAACCAGTGACCCAGCGGGTGCCGTGTCGTCGGCAAACCCGCCGTGGCCGAGGGCTACCTCAGGTCCGACCCGTTGCCGGCTGCCACCCTCGATGGTCGCGCGGCGGGCCGCCGCCTCCGCCGACCACGGTGCAGCACCGCTCGAGGTACGGGCGGTCGCGCGGTCGGGCGGTGCGGCACCGTCCGCGTCGAGCACTACCCGGGCGGCATCGATGATCGACTGCCATCCGGTGCACCGGCACAGGTGGGCGAGCAGGGCGGTCTCGATCGCCGTATCGTCGACGGCGCTGTGCCGCCCGGACAGGGCCGCCAGGCGCATGACGATCCCCGGCGTGCAGAACCCGCACTGGCTGGCTCCGGCCGCCACAAAGGCATCCGCCCAGCGCCGACGGTCGGCTTCGGGCACACCCTCGAGGGTGGTCACCGTCCGCCCGGACACCCGCCGGACCGGCGTCACGCAGGCCACACGGGCATGTCCGTCCACCCAGACAGTGCAGCATCCGCACTGCCCCTGTGGGCTGCAGCCATCCTTGGGCGCGCGAACACCCAAGACATCACGAAGGACGTCGAGCAGAGAAGCCCCGTCGTCGGGCACCACGACGGCCTCACCGTCAACGACGAACGTGAGCGCCGGCCGGACCGGCGCGGCGAGCTCGCTCAGCTGAAGGACGACCCGCAGCCGCAGGTGCGCGTGGCGTTCGGGTTGGAGATGTGGAACCCTGCCCCCTGCAAGCCGTCCGAGTAGTCGAGCGTGGCACCCTGCAACAGCTCGGCGCTCGACCGGTCAACCACGATCTTCACCCCACCAGACTGGCGGACGATGTCGTCGTCGGCCACCTCGGAGTCGAAGAACATCTCGTAGCTGTACCCCGAGCACCCCCCGGGCCGCACGGCGACCCGCAGCGCCAGAGCGTCGCTCTCCTCTTGGACGAGCAGATCGGCAACCTTCGAGGTGGCGGCATCCGTCAGCGTGATGGGATCGGGCTTCCGGCCAATGTTGACTGTCGTCATCGTCGTCACCTGGGCAACCTCCTCGTCGTTCGGACCAGCTTGTCGTTGGGACCTGCCCTGATCAACGGGCGGTCGGGCTGCTGACCATCTTACCGGAGGGCCCGAGCCGACGACGCGCCTGCCCGGTCCCAACCTTGCACGCGGCGACCACCAGTAGGATCGCACCATGGGTACGACCCCCGAGAACGCTGTGCAGCCGCTCACCGATGCCATACGCTCGGCCCTTCGGTCGGTGGTCGATCCTGAGCTCGGAGACGACATCGTCGAGCTCGGGATGGTCAGCAGCGTCGAGGTGGCCGCTGATGGCGCCGTCACCATCGACGTGGCGCTGACGATCGCCGGTTGCCCGTTACGAGGCCAGATCCGCAAGGACGTAGCGGACCGTGTCGGTTCCCTGCCAGGGGTGACGGCGGTCGAGGTGCGCACCTCGGTGATGGATGCCGACACCAAGCGTGCCGTCATGGACCGGGCTCGGTCCAAGGCGCAGCACCGGGCGGTCCCCACCGACCTCGCGCCGACCACCCGGGTGCTGGCGGTCGCCTCGGGAAAGGGCGGGGTCGGCAAGTCCTCGGTCACGGTCAACTTGGCCGTCGCCCTGGCCCGCCGAGGGCTGAGCGTCGGGGTCCTCGACGCCGACATCTGGGGATTCTCGGTACCGCGCCTGCTCGGCATGGACGGAGAGCTCCGGGCCGAGTCCAAGAAGATCGTCCCGCTCGAACGGTCCGTCGGGGCGGGTCGCATCACGGTCGTGTCCATGGGGTTCCTGGCGGGCGAGGAGTCCGCCATCATGTGGCGTGGCCTGATCCTTAACCGTGCCGTGCAACAATTCCTCGAGGATGTCCGTTGGGGGCCGCTCGACTACCTGCTGGTGGACATGCCGCCGGGCACGGGCGACATCCAGATGGGTCTCGCCCGGATGTTGCCGCGCACCGAGGTGCTCGTCGTGACCACTCCGGCGCTGGCCGCGCAGAAGGTCGCCTCGCGTGCCGCGGACATGGCCCGCAAGGGGCACCTGCGCGTCGTCGGCGTCGTCGAGAACATGACGGCCTTCGTCTGCGACCACGGAACGAGCTACCCGCTGTTCGGCGAGGGCGGCGGGCAGCGCCTGGCCGACGACGTCGGAGTGCCGTTGCTCGGCGCCATCCCGCTACACGTCGACGTGGCCGCCGGTGGAGACGTTGGACGGCCCGTCGCCGAAGGGGTTGGCCCGCTGGCCGACGCGTTCTGCGAGCTGGCCCGCCGGGTAGCCGAGGAGGTCGCGCCCTTGCTCGATGCCGGGGGGTGCTCGGCCCGGCTGCTGCAGGCTGTGGAGCAAGCCGTCGCCACAGCTGACAGCTGACGGCGCACTCGGGCTTGCCCACTACAGTCGTGGCGCCTGGCGCGGACGACCTCGAGCGGACCGCTCGAAACAGCCGGGGGACGGATGTCGAGCATGGATGCAGCAGAGGCCACCGGTCAGGGAGCCAGCACCAGCGAGCAGTGGCCACGAGGCAGTACGACCCGACGGATCCCACTCGCCCTGGCCACTTGGGTGCTGATCGGGCTCGTGCTGTTGATCGTGGTGGTGCTGCTCGTGGTAAAGCTCACCCGAGGGTCGACGACGGTCGCCACTCCACCGGTCGTCCCCGCTCCGGCAGCCGTCGTCCAGGCAGCCAGCACGGTGCCCACCTCGGTGTTCGACAAGGTGGGAACTCCCCAACCTCCACTGCTGACACCCCCCGCGGTGCTCACCGGGCAGCCTTCGCTGACCGTAGACGGCAGGACTGGGGTCGTCTATCTGGGAGGAGAATTCTGCCCCTACTGTGCGGCTGAGCGATGGGCGCTCGTCGTCGCGCTGTCGCGGTTCGGAACGTTCGGCGCCTTGGGGGCAACGTCCTCCTCGACGGCGCAGGTGTTCCCCGGGCTGAAGACGTTCAGCTTCGACGGCGCGACCTACCGCAGCACCCTCGTCGGGCTCTCGGCGGTCGAGGCGTTCGGCCCGGACCCGTCCGTCACGGCACCCGCCGGGTACCCACAGCTCCACAGGATCCCGGCGCTCCAACAGGAGCTGGCCCGTCGCTTTGCCCACGGGTCGAGCACGACGACCCTACCGTTCGTCGACGTGGCCAACCGGGTGCTGATCAGCGGGTCGGGCATCGGGTTCTCGCCCGAGGTCCTCCAGGGCCTCTCGATGAGCCAGATCGCCAATGCCCTGCACCAGCCGGGCTCAACCGTGGCCCGGGCCGTCGACGGCGCCGCCAACGACATCGCTGCCGCCATCTGCTCGGCTACGGGCGGTCGTCCCCGCAGCGTGTGCAGCACCAACGCGGTACAGGCGAGCCAGCGCATGCTGGGCCTCGTTCCTTGACCCGGCCGCCCCCGGCTCTCCACGCCGCAGGGACGAACCGGCACTGCACCGGTCCGTCGGGCCAGACGGACCTGGTCAGGTCAGCCGACGCGCCGCTCCACGACCTGCTTGCGCTCGGTTTCGTTCAGCCCGCCCCAGATACCGTGGGGCTCCCGGATCCGTAGCGCGTACTCGAGACACTCACGTGCCACCGGGCACGTCGAGCAGATCGCCTTGGCATGCGACTCCCGTGCCTGCTTCTCTTCCTTGCGCTCGACATGCGCCGGCGGGAAGAAGACCGCCGCCTGCGGCCCCCTGCATGCCGCCCGGGCCTGCCAAGGCTCCGCTGTTATCGATCGTGCCACATCCCCTCCTGGACCTGACGCTACTCCCCGACCTCACCCTCGACAAGGGCTTTGACCTGCGAGTTTCCTGGCCATGCGGCGGTGGGCGCCGACTCGGCCAATCGGCGCGCCCGCTATCGGGCAACCATGGCGCTGCACCGCGGATACGCTCCCCGACGCATGGACGTCACTTCGTTCTGCCGGCAGAGCCGGACCGTGATCGTCGCCGGCAAGGGCGGGGTGGGAAAATCCACGATCACTGCCGCTCTGGCCCGCATGGCCGCCGACGCCGGCCTGTCCGTGCTGGTCGTCGACCTCGAAGGCAAGCCGGGCATGGCCACGGCCTTCGGTGGCGCCGGACCTCTGCACTACGACCAGCGGGTGCTTGCCGCGGCGGATGGCAACACGGGCGAGGTCCGAGCCCGCCGCATCACGCCGGACGATGCCCTCCTCCAATACCTGGGAGACCACGGGATGCGGCGGATGTCGAAGCGGCTCGTCTCGGCAGGGGTGATCGACCTGGTGTCGACGGCCATCCCCGGCATCCGTGACATCCTCGTGCTCGGGCGCGTCAAGCAGCTCGAGCGCGACGACCCGGCCGACGTCATCGTGGTCGATGCCCCGGCTACCGGACACGCCATGACCTTCTTGTCCTCGGCTCGCGGGCTTCTCGATGCTGCACGCTCGGGGCCGGTCCGGTCGCAGGCGGCAGAGGTGGTCGAGCTCCTGTCCGACCCGTCCCGCAGCCAGGTCGTGCTGGTCACGCTGCCCGAGGAGATGCCAGTCAGCGAGGTGGTGGAGGCGGCGTTCCAACTCGAGGACCGTGTCGGCGTCACGCTCGGGCCGGTAGTCGTCAACGCCTGTCTGGACGGTGCGCCGTGGCTCGACGCCGATCCGGCAGCGGCGGCCGCCGAGGCGGGTGTGCATCTGGCACCTGGCCAAGCCGATGCCCTCCGGGCAGCTGCCGCCTTCCACGCGGAGCGGCAGCGGCTGCAGGACGGGCAGCTCGAACGGCTCGCTGCCGAGCTGCCGCTGCCGCAGCTGCGGACACCGGTCATCTTCGAACCCGCGGTAGGACCCGCAGAGCTGCAACGGCTGGCCGATGCCCTGGCCGCCGGCATCGTCCGGCTGGACGGCCCCGAGTGAGCCCGGCCCGCCCCGCATCTTCGGCCCGCCCCGCATCTTCGAGCCGCCCCGCATTGGAGCCGGCAACGCTGGCCGGCCTGGTCGGCAACCGATCGGTCGTCGTGTGCTGCGGCTCGGGTGGCGTGGGCAAGACGACCATATCGGCCGCCTTGGCCCTGGAGGCAGCCCGGCAGGGCAGGCGAGCGTGTGTCGTCACCATCGACCCGGCAAGGCGGCTGGCCAGTGCCCTCGGTGTCGACTCGCTTCCGAACCAGCCTGCCCGGATCGAGGGGCGGTGGCCGGGCGAGCTGTGGGCGCTGATGCTCGATCCGAAGGTGACGTTCGACGATCTGGTCCACCGGTATGCGCCGAGCACGGAGCAGGCCGAGGCCATCCTCGGCAACCGCCTCTACCGGAACCTCACGGGTGCGTTGTCGGGCACCCAGGAGTACATGGCCATGGAGAAGCTTTTCGAGCTGACCGAGGAGGGCCGGTTCGACCTGGTGGTCGTCGACACGCCGCCCACCCGTAACGCCCTCGACTTCCTAGACGCCCCGCGGCGGCTCACCCACTTCCTGGGCAATCGACTGTTCCAGCTGCTGATGGCCCCGACCCGGGCGTACCTGCGAGCCGTGTCGCTGGCCACACAGGCCTTGCTGCGGGCGGTGTCGAAGGTGGTCGGCACCGACATGGTGCAGGACGCCGTGGCCTTCTTCCAGGCGTTCGACGGCATGCTGGACGGCTTTCGCGTGCGAGCCGAGCACATGCGAGCGTTGCTTGAACAGCCCACCACGGCCTTCGTCCTCGTCACCTCGCCGCGCCCCGACAGCGTGGAGGAGGCTGAGTGGTTCGCTGACCGGCTCGACAAGTCGGGCCTCCGCACCGATGCGCTGGTGGTCAACCGCGTGCACCCGAGCTGGCCGGTGCCCGGGGAGCTTCCCGACGCCCCCGAGGGCAGCGCCCTCGCTGGGCTGATCGGGATCTCCCGCGACCATCAGCGGGTGGCCGAGCGCGAGGAGGCGGCATTCGGGGCGCTCGCCAGCCGCCTCGCACCGTCCCCCGTGATCCGGGTACCGCTGCTCGAGACGGACGTCCATGACGTCGACGGCCTGGGCTCGGTGGCCGACCACCTGTTCCCCAAGGACGCGCCCGCACGACGGTGAACGCTCTGGCGCAGCAGGAGCCTCTCGCATGCCTCGCCGGTGGTCGGAGGCCCGGCGGGCGGGTTACCCTGCATCGATGCGCACCATTATCGTGGCCAGCGATGCCCCGTCGGTGCGGGCCGACGTGGTCTCGGTCGTCAGCGAGCCCGGCACCGACATCGTCGAAGTCCGCTCGGGTCACGCCGTCGGCCCGGCGGTGGCGGAGCACGAGCCCGAGTTGGTCGTGGTCGACCTGCAGATGGGCTCCATGGGCGGCATGGCCGTCTGCCTCGACCTCAGGCTCGAAGAGTCCTACGGCAACCTTCCGCACGTCCCGGTGCTCATGCTGCTCGACCGCCGACCCGACGTCTTCTTGGCCCGGCGCTCGGGTGCTGAGGGGTGGGTGGTGAAGCCGCTCGACCCCATCCGCATCCGACGAGCAGCCGGCGCCCTGCTCCGCGGCGGCACGTACCACGACAACTCGTTCCTCCCCCAGCCCGTGCTGGCCGGTGTCGGTCCGGGCGGTCTGGCACCGGGCAGCGCCACCTGAGCCCGGCATCCGTGTTCCGGCGCAAGCGGCCGGCTGTCGAGCAGTCCCGGGAGACGGCCGGGGCAGCCGGCGACGAGCGCACCGGAGCCGGCCAGGAGCAGCGCATCCTCGCCGCGCTGTCGGAGCTGCGCGACACCCAGGTGCACGAGATCATGACGCCACGCGTCGACGTGCTCGGGCTGCCGATCCCGCTGTGCGTCCCCGACGTGGTCCGAGCCGTGCGGGCATCGGGGCACCGGTGCTTTCCCGTCTACGACGAAGATCTCGACAACCTGGTCGGCGTGCTGTTCGTCAACGACCTGTTCCGCGCCGGCTGGATCCTCGACGAGTCGGCCGGCGGCGGGAACGAACCCGGCGGCATGCCCGGCGGTCGCGACGAGCCGAGCCCGCTCGAGATGTCCCGCCGGCTGCGCCAGCCCTATCTGGTGCCCGAGTCGCGTCTGGTGCTCGACGTGCTGGCTGATATGCGCCACGACCGACGGGCGTTCGCCGTCGTGGTCGACGAGTACGGGGGCGTCGCCGGCGTGGTCACCGTCAAGGACCTGTTGGCAGCCCTCGTCGGTGATCTGCACGACGAGTTCGACCCCGGTGGCGAGCCCGACGTCATCCGGGTCGACGGCGCACGCTGGCTCGTCGATGGCGGCACGAGCGTCGACGACGTCCGCAGCCGGCTCGGTGCCGCCATCCCCGAAGGGGAGTACGTCACCCTCGGCGGCTACCTGTTCGACGCGTTCGGGCACATACCCGAAGAGGGCGAGCGGATCGTCCGCGAGGGCTGGGAGTACCGCGTGGTGGAGATGGACCGCCGGCGCGTCGCCAAGGTCGTGGCGCACCGTCCCCACAGTCCGGCGGTCGGAGGCGGGGACGCTGTCCTTTCCCCCCCGCCGGGGCCGGCTACGGCCGCTTCGAGCTGACGCCCGAGACCGGAGGCTGGGTCGAGTACCATCACCAGGTCGTCGGCACGTCCCCAGGGCATCATGGATCCGCCGGCACCACGGGCTGTAGCGCAGCTTGGTTAGCGCGCCACGTTCGGGACGTGGAGGTCCCGGGTTCAAATCCCGGCAGCCCGACCATCACCCTTCGGTGCCACCGCGGCATCAGCAGATCCGGCATCAGGAGATCCGGCCCCACCGGCTGTTGGCGCAGCAGGCACCGCCTCCTCACCTACCCCGCCTCCTCACCTACCCAGCCTCTTCATCTACCCAGCCTCTTCATCTACCCAGCCTCTTCATCTACCGGGAGCGCGTGCCTGGAAACGTTCGATTTGCATGTTCGTCTCATTACTTGATAGACAGTGGCCCCATCGTGACTGACGTCGAGCGCAACTCGATGGCACAGTCGAGCCGGGGAACGAAGCGCATCTATAAGGCTTTCGGGCTCGCCTGGACCGTCGTCACCGTGATGGTCGCCGCGGCGCTCCCCACGGCGCGTCCCGCCGGGGCGGATCCCCTCTCCGATGCTCGGACCCTTGCCGCCCAGCTCTCGACACAGCTTCAGGTGGATGGCACGAGGCTCGACGTGCTGGGCCAGCAGTACGATGTCGCCCAGCAGCGCGTAGCGCAGCTCGACGGGCAGATCGCCCAGGCTCAGGCACAGATCGCCCAGACCACCGAGCAGGTCGACGTCGATCGCAACGCGCTGCGCGCCGATGCCGTCACCGCCTACATGGCAGGGAGCACGGCAACCGGCCTGGAGTCAGTCTTCTCTGCAGGAGGCGACACCGCTTCGGCCGACATGGAGTACCGGTCGGTGGCCAGTGGCAACCTCCTGTCGACCATGGACCGCCTCCACCGGGCGCAGAACGACCTGGCTGCCCAGATGTCGTCCTTGCAGGCCACGCAGCAGCAGGCACAGGCGGCAGCCGACGCCGTCGCCGCATCCCGAGCGCAGGCCCAGTCGGTCGAGCAGGCCCAGCAGGAAGCACTCTCCCAGGCTAACGGCCAGGTCAAGTCCATTCTCGCTGCTCAGCAGGCAGCGGCCGAGGCGGCCCAGCGCCAAGCGTTCCTGGCACGCCAGGCGGCGTCCGTTTCGAGCAGTGTGGGACGTTGGAGCGGTGTGGCGAACGCGCCGGCCGCCGGAGGTGCCGCCCAGGCGATCCAGGCCGCGGTGAGCCAGCTCGGCGTGCCCTACCAGTGGGGCGGCGAATCGCCCGGCCAAGGCTTCGACTGCTCCGGCCTGACGCAATGGGCCTGGGGCCAAGCTGGCGTGGGCATCCCACGGACGGCGGCAGCACAGTACGACGCGATCACCCACGTGCCGATGTCCGACGTCCAGCCGGGAGATCTCATCTTCTGGACAGAAGGCGGCTCCATCAGCCACGTCGGCATCTACGTGGGCAACGGTGAGGTCGTCCATGCCCCGAGCACCGGGTCGGTGGTCAGGTACCAGGCGGTCTGGGAGAACGGCCTGGTAGGAGCCGGACGGCCCTGAGCGGGCTGCACTGCCTCTCTCCACACGTTCCCGAGGGGCCGCCATCAGTCCCTTTGCCCGCCGCCACGCATCCGCGCGTGCCGGCCTCGCGCCGAGGTGCCACGCCACGGCGCCATCCATAAGTTTGAAACCGGCGACGTCCTGAGGCAAGGAGACGACAATGGACATGGAACATCGGCGCCTCGGCCGCTCGGGCTTGCAGGTGAGCGTCCTCTCCTTCGGGTCATGGGTCACTTTCGGAGACCAGGTCGACATCGGTGCTGCCGCCGACTGCCTGGCGGCCGCAGGCGACAGATCGGA
>JAJYAB010000031.1 GCA_021779775.1 Actinomycetes bacterium | reverse complement strand
GGGTTCATGGCGGGGACGAGCAGGAAGCGGGCAGGAAGCTCGACAGACGCCCGGGCACGGGTGATCCGCACGAAGCCCTCTTCGAGGGGCTGGCGGAGCATGTCGAGCACCCGGCACGAGAATTCCCCCAGCTCGTCGAGGAAGAGCACCCCGGCGTGAGCGAGGCTGATCTCCCCCGGGCGCATCAGCGCCGTGCCACCCCCGATCAGGGCGACGTCGGTGGCGCCATGGTGCGGCGAGCGAAACGGAGGACGCACCGACAGGCCGCCGTCGGGTGGACGGAGGCCCGCGGCAGAGTGGATCCGCACGACCTGTAGCGCGTCGCTGGTCCCGAGCGACGGCAGGAGCCCGGGGAGCCGCCGGGCCAGCATGGTCTTGCCGGAACCCGGCGGCCCCACCAGGAGGAGGTGATGCGACCCGGCGGCAGCGATCTCGATGGCTCGTCGTCCGACCATCTGACCGCGGACGTCCGCCAGGTCCGGCCCGGCGCCCGGCGCACCGTGGGGCATGCCGGATGGGGCCGGAGCCCAGGGGCCGGATCCCCGGAGGGCAGCGAGGAGCTCCACGAGCGTGGCCGCGCCGAGCACCCGGGCCGTCCCGGCCAGGGCTGCCTCTGCGACGCAGGAAGCCGGTACGACGATCCGAGCCGAGCGAAGCGCAGCGGACAGGGGGATGATGCCGGGGACGGCCCGCAGCGATCCGTCGAGCCCCACCTCGCCGACGAAGGCGGTGTCGGACACGGCGGCCGGTTCCAGTGCACCCGTGGCCACCAAGACACCGATGGCGATCGGCAAGTCGAGCCCGGAGCCTGCTTTACGCTCGCCGGACGGTGCCAGGTTGACGGTGATGCGCCGCTGAGGCCAGGCCATGCCGCTCGACAAGAACGCGGCACGCACCCGGTCGCGAGATTCACGGACCGCGGCGTCCGGGAGACCCACGACGGTGAAGCCGGGGATCCCGGCCGACACGTGGACCTCCACGGCAACAGGACGCCCCTCGACACCGTGAAGCGTCGATGATGGGATACAGGCGAGCACGATGGGCTCCCTCGGGGATCGTCGGCACGAAGCCGTTTGCTCCTCGGAGGACCGCTGGGCACACGGCGCCGGTCGCTCGATACGCCAGCATCACCGTACGACCCCGGTGTGTCGGCGTCGAGGGATCGGCCGGGGACAGGCCCCGTCGGTCTGAGGCCCCGTGGGTCTGAGGCCCCGTGGGTCTGATGTCAGGAGATGGTGGCCGGTGTTGCAGCCGGGGTGGTGCCAGCCCAGGCCTGGTCGGTGACCCGGTGCTGGGTGAGGAACCCTTCGAGGTCCGCGGGTTCGAGCGGCCGGGCGAAGAGGAAGCCCTGGCCACTGTCGCACGACTCGCCGCGCAGCAAGCTGAGCTGGTCTTCTGCTTCTATCCCCTCGGCAAGCGTCTCGAGGTGGAGGACCTTGCCAAGCTGCACCAGGGCATGGACGAACGCCGGGCCGTCGGCTCCGTCGCTCATGGCGTCGACGAAGGAGCGGTCGATCTTCAACACGTCGACGGGGAACTGCTTCAGGTATGCCATCGACGAGTAGCCGGTGCCGAAATCGTCGACCGCCACGCGGGCGCCGAGCGCCTTCAACGCATGCAGGCGCCGGGCAGTCCCCGTCGCGTCGCGCATCAGCGCGGTCTCGGTGATCTCGACGACCAGCGCGCGGGCGTCGAGGCCCGAGGCAGCGAGCGCCATGCGGACGTCGTCGACGAGCCCGTCGGACTCGAGCTGGCGGGCCGACACGTTGACCGACACCGCGAGAGGCATGCCGAGGTCGTGCCAGCAGCGGGTCTGCCGGCAGGCTTCCATCAGCACGAACCGCCCGACGTCGGCGATCAGACCGGTCTCCTCCAACGCCGGGATGAAGTCCGACGGGGGCACGACCCCACGAAGCGGGCTCCGCCAGCGGATCAATGCCTCCACCCCGGTCACCGCCATGGTGCCGAGCTCAAACGTCGGCTGGTACACCAAGAAGAACTGGCCGAGGTCGATCGCCTCGCGCAGCTCCCCTTCGAGATCGACCCGGCTGCGCACCGCCTGGCGCATCTCCTGCTCGAAGACCACGAACCGGTTCTTGCCCTGCTCTTTCGCTTGGTACAAGGCGATGTCCGCGTCGCGAAGCAGCTCCCCGGGAGCCGCCCGGCTTCCCGCAGCCACGCCGATGGAAACCGAAACCGACAGAGCCACCCCCGGCAGCGATTCGATGAAGAACGGCTCGCTGCATGCGTCGAGCAGCCGTTTCGCGAGCACACCAGGGTCATAGGCGTCGTAGCCTTCGACCAGCACCACGAACTCGTCCCCGCCAAGCCGGCCGACAGTCGCCGACTGGTGGGGGATCGCCGCGAACCGTTGCGCGGCCGCGCACAGGAGCTCGTCGCCCGCTCCGTGGCCCTTCGAGTCGTTGACGTCTTTGAACCCGTCCAGGTCGATGAACAGCAAGGCCACCGGTGTGCCGTCGCTCCGGGCCCGCACCAGCGCCCGGTCCGTCCGCTCCAAGATCAGCGACCGGTTCGGGAGATCGGTCAAAGAGTCGTGCAGCGCCCGGTGGCGGAGCTCGGCGGTGCGCTGATGGACCAGATCTAACGCGACCGCACGCGACCGGGTCAACGTGGCGAGCAGCACGCACAGCAGCAGGCTCAGAAGCACCCCGACACCCAGCACCACACCCCCCTGGACATTCGGGCCCCATCCCCCCGCCCGGCCGTCGACCAGCCGCAGCTGCCAGTTCCCCTCCGTCTGCATACGCAACGTCTGGGCAAGCGCACCTGGCACCGGCCTCCCCGTCCGAGCCACCACCCCCAACCTGCCGCCCGACCCCGGCGCCGACAGGACCAACGACATGCCAGGCCTGTTGTCGAGCGCCGGGATCAACAGCGAGTTCAGATCGAACATCCCACCCATCCAGCCGAGCAGCTGCGGCGGCGCGCCCGCCGAGACCTCCGAGTACACCGGCAGCGTGAGCTCGATCGGCAACAGCCCTTTGAACACCCGGCGGAAGAGGGGCAACGCCTCGATGTTGCCCGGATCGGCCCGTCCGATCAGGGCCGTGAACGATCCTGCGGTCACCTGCCCGGGGACCACCTGCTGCTGGCGGATGAGCTGCCCGTTGGCGCACTCGTCGACCCCGGGGTTGAAGAACCCGAACCCGGCCATCAGCCCGATCGCCTGGGGAACCGCCGCCACCTTGCGGGTCAGGGTCGCCGGCAGTTGCAGGCTGATGAACCGCATCAGGCAGTACTGGGGTCGGACCCCCGGCGGCTGAAGGTGGAAGCCGCCAGGCAGCGGCAGGCCGGACGGCGGGTCGGCAACCGCACGGGCGGCGAACGCCGGCAGCTGCTGCGGCGTCACCGCCTGGACGAAGGCGAAGCCGAAGGAGCCCGGGTAGTTGCCGATCACGTCGAGGGATGAGAACCACCGGGTGAAGCTGGCGTTGTCCATACCCGGGGTGCCGGCCAGCATGGTGCCGGTGGTGGCAAGCAGGTCGATATCGCGTTGCACCGCCATCGTGACCGTGGCGGCGACATTCGAAGCGGCAGCCTGGAACGACCGCTGGTCCTGAGTCGCCACCGTGTGACGCCACGAGTTGGCCATCGCGCCCGACCCGGCGACACCGACCACCAGCACCGCCAGCACGAGCATGAGCGACAGCGGACGCTCGGCGTCCACCCCCCGCTCGAGCTTCAGGCGGCTCGGCGACCGCGTGCGCTGCCCGGAAGCCGGGAAACTGCTGCCGGAGGGCACCGGCCACTGCCTGCTACGACCTCCCCACAGCCTGAACCTCACCGTGGGTTCTTCGGCCGCCCCGAGCTGTTCCTGTAGGCCAGAGCTGTTCCTGTAGGCCCGGCACCCTAAGCATACTCCCGGCGCTCCTCGGTGATGAGGTGCCTAGCGGTCCGCCAGCGGTCCGCCAGCGATCCGCCAGCGATCAGAACGCCCCGTGGACCACGTCGACCTCCAACTGGCCGATGCCCGGACGGGTGGGGGTGACGCAGGCGACGTCGAAGCGGACACCAGCCCCGCTCCGGGGGCCGCCGGACGTCGCAGCCATCCACGCTGCGGCCAGCCGGCGCAGACGTGCCTGCTTCGTCCGGGTGACGGCTTCCGCCGCCGTACCGAATGCCGCGGACGAGCGAGTCTTCACCTCGCAGAACACGAGGCCGCCGGCCGACGGCGCCGCCAGCACCAGGTCGATCTCACCGGCGGCGCACCGCCAATTCCGGGCCAGCACCCGGTAGCCTGCCGCCTCGTACCAGGTCGCAGCCGCCTGCTCGCCGGCGGCGCCCAGTCGCTGGCCCGCCGTCGGCCGTGTCGCCATGTCAGGAGTCGTGCTCGGGGAGCCGTTCCACGTTGACGTCACGAAACGTGAGCACCCGCACGTGCGGGACGAAACGGGCAGGCCGGTACATGTCCCACACCCAGGCGTCAGCGAGCTCCAACTCGACGCAGGCTGGCGTCGCTCCATCGCGCAGCGACATCGTGACGTCGTTGCACAGGTAGAAGCGTCGCTCTGTCTCGACCACATACCGGAAGAGCGGCAGGACGGTCCGGTACTCCTGGACGAGCGCCAGCTCGATCTCCGCCTCGTACCGCTCGAGGTCCTCGTCGCTGTCGCTCATCGCTCCGAGTGCGACGCGGACGGGGGCGGCCGCAGGTCGCGCACCTCGATGCCCACCACCACCGCCACTACGGGCGAACCGCCCGCTTCTCCTTGATCTTCGCCGCCTTGCCGATCCGACCGCGCAGGTAGTAGAGCTTCGCCCGCCGGACGTCACCGAGGGTCATCACCTCGATCTTCGCGACGATCGGCGTGTGCACCGGAAAGGTCCGCTCCACCCCCACACCGAAGCTCACCTTCCGGACGGTGAAGGTCTCGCGGGCCCCACTCCCCTGGCGGCGGATCACGGCCCCCTGGAAGATCTGGATCCGCTCGCGGCTCCCTTCGACCACGCGCACATGCACCTTCAGCGTGTCGCCCGGCCGGAACTCGGGAATGTCGTCGCGCAGGCTCTGGCGGTCGACGATATCGGTGGGGTTCATGACGCGCGTGCCTCCACGGTCGGGCTCCGGTAGCCGGATCGGCGCCTCCGACCATACCGGCTCACACCGATCGGGGCGGCATGGCGGCGCCGGAGCGTGCCAGGATAGCCGAGCCGGCGCCCCGGCCGCATGTCCCGTTCAGCCGTCTTCGCTCTGCCCATGCTCCGCCAGGACGCGGATCTCGTCGGGCGAGAGCCCGCCGCGGGCGCTCAGCAGGTCCGGGCGCCGGTCCCGCGTGCGTTGCAGCGCCTTCGCCAGACGCCATCGGGCGATGCGCCCGTGGTCTCCCGAGCGCAGGACCGCCGGCACCTCCCAGCTCCGAAAGACCGAAGGCTGGGTGTACTGGGGATATTCGAGCAGGCCGGTGGAGAAGCTCTCCTCCGCAGACGACGCGGCGTTGCCCATCACCCCGGGCAAGAGCCTGGCCACCGACTCCACGACGACAAGTGCCGCCACCTCCCCCCCAGCCAGGACATAATCGCCGATGGACAGCTCACCATCCACCAGATGGTCGGCCACCCGTTGGTCGACCCCCTCGTACCGGCCGCACAGCAGCGACAATCCTTCCCCAGCGACTCCCCGAGCAGCGAACCTCTGGGCTGTCACCTGGTCGAACCGCTGTCCGCCGGGGCCCAACAGCAGGAGCGGTCGGGGGGGGCCGACGACTTCCACCGCGGCAAAGATCGGCCCGGCGGCCATCACCATGCCCGGACCCCCGCCGAAGGGGCTGTCGTCCACCGCGTGTCGTGGCCCCGGTGCGAACGCCCGGAGGTCGTGGACTCGCAGGTCGAGCAGGCCACGCTGCCGAGCCCGCCCGAGCAGGGCCTCTGCAGCGAACCGGTCGACCACATCGGGGAATATCGTGAAGATGTCGATGCGCACCGCGGCCTGCTAGCTCCCGCCGAGACCCGTTGTTGCTGCAGGCAGGGCCAGCCTCATTACACGTCGGCTCATTACACGTCGAGCAGTCCAGGCGGCACCTCGACCACGACGGCACCTGGGCGACGTTCGACGACGAACCTGAGCGGGATCAGCGCACCGCTGTCGAGCTCGAGCAGGTCCGAGGCGGGGTTGGCCAGCACCGACCGCACCGTTCCGACCGTGACGCCGTCGGTCTGCAGCACCGCAGCGCCGATGAGCTCGTGCACCCACCATGCGTCGCCGTCGACCAGCGGGGCTGCCGACAGCACTACTCCCCGAACCCGTTCGGCACCCGCCCGGTCGACGATGCCGTCGAAGGCGATGATCCACCGCCCGGGTAGCCGGCCGGGGAACCGTTGGCTCCGCTCGATGCGCAGCTCCCCGAGCACCGTGGTGAACCGCGACCCCGGGCACGACCGCTCGGGCCGGTCGGTGTACAGCTCGACCACGACCTCGCCGTGCAGCCCATGCGGCTTGGCCACCCGACCGACCTCCAACAGCACGGCGCCGGGATCGGCCTCCTCAGTCGTCGACGAAGTCGACGTTGGTGTCCACCCCGTCGCGGGACCCAGCTGTTCGTACCAAGGTCCGGATGGCCTGAGCGATCCTGCCCCGCCGGCCGATCATGCGGCCCATGTCCTGCGGTGCCACGTGGATGCGGAAACGGATCCCGCGCGGGGACTCGTCCGCCTCGATGACCACTGACTCCGGCTCTGTGGCCAACGACCGGGTGATGTAGGTCAGGACGCCACGGGCGTGGCCACCCGGCACCCGGTTTCCTGCGTCATCGTCGAATTGCTCCTCGGCGGGCGCTCCCCGGCTCCCGTCGGTCACCGCGCACCGGCAGCGAACTCGTCCCATGCGCCTGAGCGCTTGAGCAGCACCTCCACTCGCTCCGTCGGCTTCGCCCCCTGGCGGAGCCACTTGACCGCCTTGTCGTTGTCGATCTGGACCACCGCATCGGGATCGGCTGTCGAAGTGCCACGCGGGGCGTACACTCCCAGCAGCTCGATGAACCGGCCGTCGCGTGGCGAGCGGCTGTCCGCAGCCACCACTCGATAGGTCGGCTGCTTCTTCTTCCCCATCCGCATCAGGCGGAGCTTCACAGCCACAGTAGGACTCCTGCTTTCCTCGTAGTGCTCGTGCCAACCTAAGACACGGACCCTTTATCATGACCCGCGAGGGGCCGGCGAAGCGAACGCGACGACCCGCGGGACATCAACGACCGCCCTTCGGGGTCACGCGACCACCGCCCTTCTTCTTCTTCCCGGCCTTGGCGACCGACTTCCGGGATTGCCCTGCCGAACCGCCTCCGAAGGGAGCAGCGAGGCCGCCGAGCCCCCCGGCAACGCCGTCGAAAGCCGCAGCACCTCCCAGGCCACGGCCACCGAGCCGCGGCAGCCCAACCCCGGACGGCTCGTTCTCCATGGCGTCCCCCAGGGCACGCGCCACGCGCCCGCCGCGGGCATTGCCGAGCATGCCGCTGAGCATCCCGGGTGACCGCAGCAGCTTCTTCGTCTCCCCGAACTGCTTCAGGAGCTGGTTAACGTCCTTCGGGGACGTCCCGCTGCCACGAGCGATGCGCTGGCGCCGCGATCCGTCGATGGTCGAGGGATCGATCCGCTCGGCTCTGGTCATCGAGCGGATGATGGCCTCCACCTGACCGACCTGCCCCTCGTCGACCGCTGCATTGGCCTGCTTCAAATCCTTCGGCACACCCGGCAGCATCGCCAGCAGCCCGCCGATGGAGCCCAGCTTCTTCACCTGCTGGAGCTGGGCAAGGAAGTCCTCGAGCGTGAACCGTCCTTCGAGGAGCCCCACGGCACCCTGCGCCGCAACATCCTTGTCGAACTCACGCTCTGCCTGCTCGATCAGGCTGAGGACATCGCCCATGCCGAGGATCCGGTCGGCCATCCGGTCGGGATGGAACTGGTCGAAGTCAGCCAGGCGCTCGCCGGTGGAGGCGAACACGATCGGCCTCCCCACCACCTCCTTGACGCTCAGGGCAGCGCCGCCCCGGGCGTCGCCGTCCAGCTTGGTCAAGACGACCCCGTCGAGGGCCAGCGTGGCATGGAAGACCTCGGCGGTGGCCACGGCGTCCTGGCCGGTCATCGCGTCGACGACGAGGAAGGTGTAGTCGGGGTCGACGGCATCCGACACCCGCCGGACCTCGTCCATCAAGGCTTCGTCGACTGCCAGGCGACCCGCCGTGTCGACGATCAGCACGTCCCTGCCCAGCTCCTGTGCGTAGCGCTTTCCTGCTGCGGCAGCGGCAACCGGATCGCTCGGCTCGCTGAACACCGGCACGCCTGCCTGACCCCCGAGGATGCGGAGCTGCTCCACCGCCGCCGGTCGCTGTAAGTCGACACCCACCAGCAGCGGGTTGCGCCCTTGCTGGCGGAACCACCGCCCGAGCTTGGCAGCAGTCGTCGTCTTACCGGAGCCCTGCAGACCGGCAAGCAGGACCACGGTCGGCGGCGCCGGCGCATAGGCGATCCGCAGGGTCTCTCCCCCCAGCACCCGGACCAGCTCCTGGTGGACGGCCTTCACGACTTGCTGGCCGGGGCTCAAGCTCTGCGACAGGGACGCTCCGACCAGTCTGACGCGCACACCGTCGACCAGGGAGCGGGCGACACGGACATTGACGTCTGCTTCGAGCAGGGCACTGCGGATCTCGCTCAGCGCCTCTTCGACGTCGGCGTCCGAGAGCCGACCCCGGCTCCGCAGGCGGCCGAAGATACCTTCGAGACGGTCGGAGAGCGTGTCGAACATGCGGTCGCCCAGGCTACCGGACCGAGCTGCGCTGTAGCGCAGCTCGTCGAACAGCGCAGCTCGTCGAACAGCGCAGCTAGTCGAACAGCGCGTCCACGAACGCCGCTGGGTCGAACGGCACCAGGTCGGTCACCCCTTCCC
This sequence comes from Actinomycetes bacterium, assembly GCA_021779775.1. Lineage (GTDB taxonomy): Bacteria > Actinomycetota > Acidimicrobiia > Acidimicrobiales > UBA8190 > JAJYAB01. The sequence continues at coordinate 2,361 of JAJYAB010000031.1, read as the reverse complement.
CGATGCCCACCAGCTTGACGGGGATGCCCAGCTCCCGGTGCACCGCCACGACGATGCCACCTTTGGCCGTGCCGTCGAGCTTGGTGAGCACCACTCCCGTTACACCGACAGCCTGCAGGAACTGCCGGGCCTGGGTGAGCCCGTTCTGGCCCGTCGTGGCATCGAGGACGAGGAGGACCTCGGTGACCTGACCCGGGGGTCGCTCCGCCACGCGGCGGATCTTCTTCAGCTCCTCCACCAGGTTGACCTTGGTGTGCAGCCTGCCGGCGGTGTCGGCGAGCACGAGCTGGTGCCCCCGGGCAGCCGCCCGCTGCACAGCGTCGAACACGACAGCGCTGGGGTCTCCCCCCTCTGCACCTTGCACGACATCGACACCGGCACGCTCGGCCCATGTAGCCAGCTGCTGGGAGGCGGCCGCCCGGAACGTATCGCCTGCAGCCAACAGCACCGAGCGGCCGAGCGCCGCCTGCTGCCGGGCGACCTTGCCGATCGTCGTGGTCTTGCCCACCCCGTTGACACCGACGAAGAGCCAGACGTTGCACGCGCCTTCGATGAACTGCAGCTCCCGACCGGTGACCTCCGACAGGACCTGGCGCATGTCCCGCTTCAGCGCCTCGACGACCGCTTCGGCGCCGAACAGCTCCCCGCTCCCGACGCGGGTGCGGAGGTCGTCGAGCAAAGCGGCGGTAGTCACCACACCAACGTCGGCGCCCAGCAACGCCTCCTCGAGCTCGTCCCAGGTCGTATCGTCGACCGACCCGCGCGTGCGCAGGGAGCGCAGATAGGCCCCGAACCGGCCGCGCGTCCTGCCCATCCGGTCCTTCAGATCCGGAACCGGCTCGGGCAGATCCGGAACCGGCTCGGGCACCGCCTGGCCACCGGGCTCCTCGGGGGCAGGGACGACAGGCTCAGCCTCGGCCGCCGGTGGAGGTGCCCGCTCGGCGACCGGTCCGACCTCGATGGGCGGCTGCGGCACTGGCGGGATCGGGGGCGCCTCGCCGGCCTGAACCGGCAGACCACCATGCCGGTCCGCCGCGCGACGACGAACCATCACCCTGGCGCTCACCGTGACGGCGGCGACGAGCACCACAGCCAGGACGACCCAGATCCCGATCATGGGGCCTCGGCGGTCGCCGCCTTCTCTCCGAGATCGCGCTGCACCTTCTGGCCAACCACCTTCGACGCGCCACCGGTCTGCATGGTGACGCCGTACAAGGCGTCAGCCGCTTCCATGGTGCGCTTCTGGTGGCTGACGATGATGAGCTGGGCCTCGTCGCGAAACTCATGCAGCAGTCCCAGGAACCGGTGGAGGTTGACGTCGTCGAGGGCCGCCTCCACCTCGTCCATCAGATAGAAGGGCGAGGGTCTGCTGCGGAACACGGCGAAGAGGAATGCCAGGGCCACCAGGGAGCGCTCGCCACCGGACAGCAGGGAGAGCTTCCGGACGTTCTTGCCGGCGGGCCGTGCCTCCACCTCCACCCCGGTGTCGAGCAGGGCCGCCGGGTCAGTCAACACCAAGCGTCCCGTTCCGCCCGGGAAGAGCGTGGCGACGAGCGCCTGGAAGTGCTCGTTGACGTCGGCGAACGCCTCGGCGAACATCCGCATGATCTCGTCGTCGACCGCGTGGACGACCTGCAGCAGATCGCGTCGCGCCTGACGAACGTCGTCGACCTGGCGCTGGAGGAACCCGTGGCGCTCCTCGAGCGCCGACAGCTCGTCGAGCGCCAGAGGGTTCACCGGACCGAGGGCCCCGCGCTCCTTCTCCACGGAAGATGCACGCGCATCTGCCGACATGCCCTCGGGCAGCGGGGGGCAGGGCGCATCCCGGGCATCCCCCGGACCGCAACCCAGCTCCCGCCGGAGGTTGTCCACGGCTGCCTCCGTACGCGCTGCGGTCTCGGCCAGATCCACCTGGAGCCCTTGCAGACGCTCACGGAGGGCTTCGAGCCGCTGCGCCTGTGCGGTTCGCTGCTGGCGGAGCGACTCGATCCGCGCTCCCCTGCGGCGCGCCTCGGCGAGCTGCCCGTCACGGCGGACGCGCAGCGCCTCGGCCGTAGCCTGCAGGCGATCGGCGAGCCCGTCGACCACGCCCGCCAACCGCTCTACCACGGCAGTGTCCGACTCGAGCCGGCGGCGGCGGTCCGCCGCCGCCTGGCGCTCGGCGGCATGGCCCGCCAGGCGGCGCTCGACGTCTTGGAGCCGCTCGGTCAGCACACTGTGCCGCTCGCCGAGACCGGCAGCTCGAACCTCGAGCTCGCGGCGGGCGTTCGCCACACGGGCTCGACTGTCGTCGAGCGCACGCCTGGCCGCTGCGGCCTCGCCGGCCTGGCGGGCGGCGCCCTCGGCAGCGCGGCGCAGCCC
>JAJYAB010000378.1 GCA_021779775.1 Actinomycetes bacterium | reverse complement strand
ACACCACCCTCGCCGAGCACCTCCTCGCCGAGCACCCCCTCGCCGAGCACCCCCTCGCCGAGCACCCCGTCGCCGAGCACCCGACGCGCCAACGCCCGGCTCTCGTATGACCAGCATCCCGGCGCCGAGCTTCGCGCACCTGCAGCACATGACCGATGGTCGCGGCACCTTCGAGCATGCGAAGCTGGCCGCGCCTCGGCACGAGCACGGCTACTGCACCGACGACATGGCCCGGATCCTCGTGGTGGCCAGCCGCGAGCCCGATCCGACCCCCGTGGTGCGCCAGCTCGCCGACCTCAGCCTGCGGTTCCTCGGGGACGCTCAGGGCCCCGGTGGCGCCTACCGGAACCGCTTGGACCAGAGGGGCCAGTGGACCGATCGCGCCTCGGTCGCCGACTGCTGGGGCAGGAGCATCTGGGGGCTCGGCACGGCGGCTGCGCACAGCGATGCCGCCGGGGTGCGCCAGACCGCCACCTCCCAGCTCGAGCGTGCAGCACGGCAGCGGTCTCCGTGGCCGAGACCGATGGCCTTCGCCACTCTGGGCGCCGCCGAGCTGCTGGCGGGCCAGCCGGGCAACCGGGCGGCGCGGGACCTGGTGGCGGCCGCAGCCGACCGCATGCCCCCACCTGGCGACGACACGGTGTGGCCATGGCCAGAGCCGCGGCTCGCCTACGCCAACGCGGTGCTGCCCGAGGCGATGATCGCAGCCGGCGTCGTGCTCGAACGGCCACCCCTGCTCGCGCAGGGACTGGCCCTGCTGGCCTGGCTGCTCGACCACGAGACCACCGGGGACCGTCTGTCGGTGACACCGGTCGGCGGCGCAGGGCCTGGCGACACCCGACCGGCATTCGACCAGCAGCCGATCGAGGTGGCGGCGCTGGCAGACGCCTGTGCCCGCGCCGCCGCCGTAGACGGCAGCGATCGGTGGGCCGGGGGCGTCGCCGCTGCCGCCGGCTGGTTCCTCGGCGCCAACGACGGGCAGCACGTCATGTGGGACCCCGAGACCGGCGGCGGGTTCGACGGACTGGAGGCGGGTGGCCCAAACCGCAACCAGGGCTGCGAGTCGACGATCGCCCTACTGTCGACGTTGCAGCACGCCAGGCGCTTCGCGAGCGTGCCCGGATGAGCCCTGCCCGGATGAGCCCTGCCCAGATGAGCCCTGCCCAGATGAGCCCCGCCCGGATGCACACGGTGGTGCCGTGCATGATCCGCCGTGGCCGGCAGCGCCTGGCGCCCAAACCGTCCCGGGTCATCACCCGGCTCTTCGTGCCAGGACAGGAGGGCTTCGGGCACCGGGACTCCCGGGCCTCCCTGGTGTTGAGCCGCATCCTGGCTCTCGACGAGGACGAAGCACAAGCCTCCTTGGACGACGTTCTCGCACGGTTCGGCAGCCGGCACCGCGACCTGCCGGCCACCTTCCGCCGGCACGCCGACGAGCTGGCCGATCGCTTGGATCCCCAGCGCGCGCTCTCGCAGACGCGGCGGCTGCTGCTCGGCGCCACGTTCACCCACGAGTACGCCATCGAAGGCGCCGCCCTGTGCAACCCGAGCGTCGTCGCCCACCCTGACCAGGCCGGCGTCGAGAGCGGGAGCTTGCGCATCGTGATGAGCGCCCGGGCCATCGGTGAGGGCCACCTGTCCTCGATCGAGTTCCGCACCGGCGTGGTCGACGCTGGCGGCGACGCCAGCATCGACAGCCCCTCGGCGTTCGCCACGACCGGCCACACCGAGGCTGCCGCGTTGGACGCGGCCGTGTTCCGGGGGGAGCTCGACCGGCTCGACAGCCACGGCGAGAGCTCCGACTACGTGCTCGGCGCCCTGGGCCCCAAGTTCACCGCAGCGGAGCTCGAGGAGCAGCTCGGCCGCCTCGAAAGCCGGGAGACCACCCGCAGGTATGGCAAGCGGACCGCAACGCTGATGCGACAGATCGCCGAGCGGACCTACTGCATCCGCTTCGCCGAGGAAACCTCGCTCTCCGAGCGCGTGCTGTGGCCGGCAACGGCTGCCGAGAGCCACGGCATGGAGGACGCGCGGTTCGTCCGCTTCACCGACGACGACGGCACCGTGACCTACTACGCCACCTACACCGCCTACGACGGCGCCGACATCAGCCAGCAGCTGCTCGAGACGACCGACTTCCGGGTCTTCACGTCCTCGCCGATCGTCGGCCCGGCGGCAGCCAATAAAGGGCTGGCGCTGTTCCCTCGGCGCATCGGCGGCCGCTTCGCCGCCCTCGCCAGATGGGACCGCGAGTCGAACACGATCGCCTTCTCCGACAACCCCCGGGAGTGGAACGGCTCCTTCGCCTGCCAGGTACCTGTCCGAGCCTGGGAGGTCCTGCAGCTCGGCAACTGTGGGGCACCGATCGAGACCGACGCCGGCTGGCTGGTGCTGACCCACGGCGTCGGTCCCATGCGGACGTACAGCATCGGTGCCCTGCTCCTCGACCTCGACGACCCCACCCGGATCCTCGGCAAGCTGCGCCAGCCGCTGCTCAGCCCGGCGCTCGACGAGCAGGACGGCTACGTTCCCAATGTCGTGTACTCGTGCGGAGCGCTCGTGCACGGCGACAACCTCGTCCTGCCCTACGGCAGCAGTGACGCCGCCATCGCGATAGCCACCGTGTCCCTGCCCGAGCTGCTCGGGAACCTAGATC
>JAJYAB010000377.1 GCA_021779775.1 Actinomycetes bacterium | reverse complement strand
GCCACCCAGGGGTCGGTCAACACCCGGATGGGCGTCGAGCGCTGCGTCCGCTATGCCTTCGCCCTGGCGGCCTCGCGCCCGCGCCAGCACCTGACCCTGGTGCACAAGACGAACGTCCTCACCTTCGCCGGCGATCTGTGGCAGCGGACCGTGGACGAGGTCGCCCCCGAGTATCCCGGCGTCACCCACGACTACAACCATGTCGACGCCGCCTGCATCTACCTGGTGGAGCAGCCGGGCCGCTTCGACGTGGTGGTCACCGACAACCTGTTCGGCGACATCCTGACCGACCTGGCGGGGGCTGTCGCCGGCGGCATCGGCTTCGCCGCCTCCGCCAACTTGAACCCGGCGCGCACCGGCCCTTCGATGTTCGAGCCCGTGCACGGTGCCGCCCACGACATCGCCGGCACGGGCAGGGCCAACCCGCTGGCCGCCATCCGGTCTGCCGCGTTGATGCTCGAGCACCTCGGCGAGGCTGATGCGGCGGCACGGGTGGCCAAGGCGCTCTCCGGTTACATCGCCGGCCATCGTCGCGATGCTCCGTTCCCTTCGACCGCCGCCGTGGGCGACGCCCTCGCAGAAAGGCTCTAGTCCCGTGCCCATCACGCCGACCGACACCATCTGGATGGACGGGGAGCTGGTCCCCTGGGACCAGGCCCGCGTGCACGTCCTGACCCATTCGCTGCACTACGGCTCGGGCGTCTTCGAAGGCATCCGCGCCTACCCCACCAGCCGCGGGGTGGCGGTGTTCCGCCTCCTCGACCACATCGACCGCCTGTTCGCCTCGGCGAAGATCCTGATGATGGACGTGCCCTACACGCCGCCCGACCTGGTGGCCGCCACGAAGGCGCTGGTCCGGGCCAACGACCTCCGCCAAGGTTGCTACATCCGGCCTCTCGTGTACCTCGGCTATGGGGAGATGGGGCTCAACCCGTTGCCCTGCTCGGTCAACGTGTCGATCGCCGCCTGGTCGTGGGGCACCTACCTCGGCGACGATGGGCTGGCCAACGGCATCCGGATGAAAGTGTCGTCGTGGCAGCGCCACGACCCCAACGCCGTGCCGACAGCGGCCAAGAGCACGGGCATGTACATCAACTCGTCGCTGGCCAAGGTGGAGGCGCTGAAGGCCGGCTACGACGAGGCGCTCCTGCTCGCCCCCGACGGCAAGGTGTCCGAGTGCACCGGCGAGAACATCTTCGTCGTGCGCAAGGGAAGGATCGTCACGCCGCCCGCCTCCGACGCGGGTGCGCTCGAGGGGATCACCCAGGACTCGGTGCAGACCATCGCCCACGACCTCGGCATCGAGGTCGCGCACGAGCCGCTGATCCGGACGGATCTGTACACCGCCGACGAGGCGTTCCTGTCGGGCACGGCAGCCGAGGTGGTCCCCATCCGCGAGGTGGACGACCGGATGGTTGGCGACGGCCGGCCCGGTCCGGTCACCAAGCGCATCCAGGAGCTGTACTTCCAGGCGGTGCGCGGGGAGGTGGACCGTTACAAGGACTGGTTGGACCATGTCGACTGAGCCTGGTCGGGCGACCGGGTCGGGGCCGGCGACCGGGTCGGGGCCGGCGACCGGTTCGGGCCACGTCGCTGAGCCGGGCCACGTCCACCGCCACGTGCAAGCCCACGCGTTCGACCTGCCGGCGCTGCCCGAGGCTGTCGACATCTTCGACACCACCTTGCGCGACGGATCCCAGCAGGAGGGCCTCTCGCTCACCGTCGACGACAAGCTGCGGGTAGCCGAGCAGCTCGACCACCTGGGCGTCGCCTTCATCGAGGGAGGGTGGCCGGGCGCCAACCCGAAGGACGAGGAGTTCTTCGCCCGTGCGCCCGCCGAACTGCGGCTGTCGACCGCCACGCTGGTGGCGTTCGGGTCGACACGGCGCCCCGGCGTGGCGGCGGAGGACGACGAGGTGCTGCGCCATCTCGTGAAGGCGGGGACCGAAGCGGTGTGCATCGTGGCCAAGGCGTCCGAGATGCACGTCACCGATGCGTTGCGCACCTCGCTCGACGAGGCGGTGCGGATGGCTGGCGAGTCGGTGGACTTCCTCCGCCGTAACGACCTGCGGGTGTTCTTCGATGCCGAGCACTTCTTCGACGGCTACCTCGCCAACCCCGGGTTCAGCATGCGGGTGCTGCGGGCTGCCGAGCAGGCAGGGGCCGGGACGCTCGTGCTGTGCGACACGAACGGCGGCACGCTGCCCCACGACGTGGAGCGGATCGTCGCCGAGGTCCGCGCGGCGGTCGCCGCCGAGGTCGGGGTGCACTTCCATAACGACTCGGGCTGTGCCGTCGCCAATTCGATCGTTGCCGTCCGGGCAGGGGCCACGCACGTGCAGGGCTGCGTCAACGGGTACGGGGAGCGGACGGGCAACGCCGACCTGTCGGCGACCATCCCGAACCTGTCGCTGAAGCTGAACGTCCGGACCATCCCCGCCGAGCGCCTCGAGCGCCTGACGCCGGTGGCGCACCACATCGCCGAGCTGGTCAACGTGGCTCCGAACCCCCAGCAGCCGTACGTCGGGAAGGCCGCCTTCGCCCACAAGGCCGGGCTGCACACGAGCGCCATCGCCCGCCGCAGCGACGCCTACGAGCACGTGGCACCCGACGCGGTCGGCAACGGGACCCGGTTCGTCGTGTCCGAGATGGCCGGC
>JAJYAB010000030.1 GCA_021779775.1 Actinomycetes bacterium | reverse complement strand
GCACGTAGGTCTGCTCCTCGGTGTCGTCCTCGAAGCCGAGCAGCGTCCACACCAGCTCGCAGTCGTTGACGCCGCGCGTGATGACCTGGCGCGTGCCGATGGAGTTGAGTATCTGCTGCAGCACGAAGCCGGGGAAGATGCTCTGGATCGAGTTGGTGATCTGGTCGGGGTACTCCATCTGGTAGAGCCCCCGGGCCAGGCGACCTCGTCAACGGGGTGCAGGTACACCGGCGGCAGCCGCCGCTGCGAATGGTACCACCGGCAGCGCTGCCGCCGGTCAGCGCGAGACGCGCCGGACCCCGGGCTCGCCGTCGCCGTCGCCGTCGCCGTCGCCGCCCATGTCGATGTACGCCGGCACCGGTGCGGGGTCCAGCTCGTGGTGGGTGTCGCCCGGCCGCTCCTCGGTCGGATGCGTCTGGTACTCGCCCGCGACTGACCGGGTGATCACCACGTGCCGCTTGCGCTTACCGACATCGCGCACGCCCGACATGTCGAGGCAGATCCGATGGGTGACGACCCCGACGACAATCGGCACGATGATCACCGCGAACCGGAACGTCCACAGGACCAAACCGAGCGAGACGTCGAAGAACGTGGCCAGCACGTCGGTGGAGCTGGCGCACAGCAGCACGAAGAAGAAGGCCAGGAATGCGGCGCCGACCGCCGTGCGCCGCGGCTTGTCACGTGGCCGGTCGAGCAGGTTGTGCTCGGCGCGGTCGCCGGTGAGCTTCGCTTCCAGGAACGGCCATGCCCAGAAGAGCCCGAAGGCCAATCCGGGGAACAGCACCCCAGGTAAGAAAATCTCGAAGGGGATGGTGTGGCCGAAGCCCGAGAACTCCCAGCTGGGCATGATGCGGAGCGCGCCGTCGGTCCAGCCCATGTACCAGTCGGGCTGGACAGCGTAGCTGATCTTGGTCGGCTCGTACGGACCGAACTGCCAGATCGGGTTGATCTGGGCCAGACCACCCATCGCCCACAGGGCACCGGTGACCATGAACAGGAACCCGGTGGTCTTGGCGATGAACGTCGGGTACATCGGCGAGCCGACGACATTGTGCTCGGTCCGGCCTTTGCCCGGGAACTGGGTGTGCTTCTGGCGGACCAGGAGGCCCAGATGGGCGCCGATCAGGACCGCCAACAGGGCGGGGATGATCAGCACGTGGAGGATGAAGAACCGCGGGATGATGGATCCGTCGCCGGGGAACTGGCCGCCGAAAACGAAATTGGCCAGATAGGTGCCGACGAGAGGGATCGACAAGATGATCGAGTAGGCGATGCGGAGGCCCGTACCCGAGATGAGGTCGTCGGGCAGCGAGTACCCGAGGAACCCGTTGACGATGGCCAGGATCAGCAGGGTGACGCCGACGAGCCAGTTCAGCTCGCGCGGCTTGCGGAACGCGCCGGTGAAGAAGATCCGGACCATGTGAACGGCGATCGCGCCGATGAAGACGTCGGCTGCCCAGTGGTGCATCTGCCGGATGACCAGCCCGCTGCGGACCCCGAACGAGATGTCGAGCGACGACAGGTAGGCCGCCGACATGTGCACCCCGCGCAGGGGCACATACGGTCCGTTCTTGGGATAGACGACGTCCGCGGCCGACGGATTAAAGTACAGCGACAGGAAGACGCCGGTCGCCAGCAGGACCACGAACGAGTAGAGGGCGATCTCCCCCAAGAGGAACGACCAGTGGTCCGGGAAGATCTTGTCGAGCATGGCGCGGCCGCCGCCCTTGGCGATGCCCAGCCGCTCGTCCAGCCAGCGGATTCCCCCGGCGGCCGCCTTCTGGCCCTGGGTCGGCGCCGGTCGCTCGAGGACCGGGCTGTCGGTGGTGCCGTTGCTCACGAGCGCTCCCAGAATCCGGGGCCGACAGGTTCGTGATAGTCGCCCTGCGCCCGCAGGTAGCCACCGGCGTCGATGTACAGCGGCAACTGGGGCAGCGGGCGGGGCGCCGGGCCGAACACCGGGACAGCCGGTCGGCCCTGCCCCACGTCGAACAGTGACTGGTGGCAGGGGCAGAGCAGCTGCTGCGTCTGCTCCTGGTACAGGCCCACGGGGCATCCGGCGTGGGTGCACACCTTGGAGAAGGCGAGGTTGCCCCGGGGCGCCCACGTCTCGCGGCCCGCCTTCGTGACGACGTTGCTCGTGGTGGGCCGGACGATGATCGTCTGGTCCATCGCGTTGCCGACATACCCTTCGGGGAACACGGTGAGCGAGCCGCCGGTCAGGATGTCGTCAGCCCGAACCAGCTTGCCGTTGAAGTCCACAACCCGCGAACCCTTCTTCCAGTGGGTGTGGTCGAAGCTCTGCTTGGGCACCGGCCCCAGGGAGCGCAGCAGGGGGAAGGCCATCACCACACCCATCACCCCGGCTCCGGCCCCCAGGATGCCGCCGAGGAACCCCCGCCGGCGGAACATCATGGCGCCCCGGCCGACCACGGCGGCCGCCATGGCATCGACCTCGGCCTCCGTCGAGGCGTTGGGGTGGCGCTCCTCGACGAACGGGCCCTGGGGCAACAGGTACTTGCCCCACGCGGACATGCCGAATCCGAAGGCGAAGAGCCCCACGCCGAGGAACGCCCCCTGCAGGACGTTCGACCAGTTCTGCCAGTACGACGCCCCGTAGGCGGCAAAGCCCAAGAACCCGATCACGAGGAAGAGGCCAGCCACCCCTTCGGCCCGCCGGACATGCTTGGCCGCCGGCTGCAGGTGGGGGTCGTCGAACGAGGCGACGGGGAACATCTCGTCGTCCGGCACCGTCTGGTGACGGGCTTCCGGACCCGGTCCGGAAGCCCCTTCCTTCACGTCGGTCACGCTCGCTCTCCCAGCCAGAAGGCCATCAGCATCATGACGCCCACCCCGAAGAGCAAGGCGACGAACCCTTCGGCGACCGGCCCGATGCCGCCGAGGCCAAGGCCGCCGATGTTGTCAGGGTGCTTGATCGGGCCGGTGACATAGGCCACCACGTCGGCAACCTGCTTGTCGCTCAGCTGGCCGGGGCCGAAACGGGGCATGTTCCCCGGACCGGTGCGGATGGCCTCGGCCACCTGGGTGGCCGTCGCTTCATGCAGGTTCGGCGCGTAGGCCCCGTTGCCCAGGGCATCGCCCGACCCGGTGATCGTGTGGCAGGCGGCGCAATTCAGGACGAACATCGACTCGCCCTCGGGCAGCGACGCCGACTTGGTGTCGACGCTCGGGATTCCCGGACCGTAGTTCGGGCCTTGCGAGGTGACGTAGGCCACGATGGCCAGGGTCTGTTGGCGATCGAAGCGCGGCACCTTACGCGTGGCCTGCGTCGCTGCGTTGGCAAGGGGCATACGCCCGGTGGACACCCAGAAATCGATGGTGGCCGCCCCGACCCCCTGCAGGCTCGGAGCGACCGAGCTGCCGCCGGCGGCGGGACCGTGGCAGCTCGAGCAGTTGGTCTGGTAGAGGGCGCCGCCCTGGCCGATAGCCGTCGGGGTGCGGTAGGTGATCGGGGACCGGACGCTCGGACGTGCCAGGGATGCACTCGGACGTGCCAGGGATGCAGCGGGCACCGGTGTGGTCGGGGTCGAGATGGCGCCGGCCGGGGGCCCGGCTGCGGACCTCGGGGAGTCCCCCGAGGCAGCGCTGGTGACCAGCCCGACCACAGCCATACCCGCCACGACGAACGCCGGGACGAGGTGACGCACCCGGATCTGACGTCGGTCGGGGACCTGCACCCGCACGTCAGGTGGCCTTCAGCAGGAACAGGCAGCCGGCGATACCCAGCCACATGAAGTCGACGAAGTGCCAGTAGTAGCCCACCGCCTGGAAGACGTTGACCTCGCCGGGATCGCCGGCTGCGCCCTTCATCCGCCCGAGGAGGAACAGCATGGCGATCAGGCCAAGGGTGACGTGCAGCCCGTGGATACCCGTCATGATGAAGAACAGCGACCAGTAGGAGCTGGTGTGCGGAGCGATGCCCTTGCTCAGGAAGTCGTGCCACTCGTAGAGGGTGTTCCCGATGAACGCCAGTCCCATGACGAAGCTCACCCAGATCCAGATCCTCGCCTTGCGCCGGTCGCCCTTCTCGATGTCCCACACACCGAGCTGGAACGTGGGGCTCGACGCGATGAGGACCACGCTGAATATCCCCGCCTGCACGTAGTCGAGCTTGCCTCCAGCCAGCGGCGGCCAGTGCTGGGCATGGGCACGGATGGTGAAGAAAGCAGCGAAGAGACTGCTGAAGAACATCAATTCCGAGCCGAGCCAGATCATCACGCCGACGGCCAGCAACGGTGGCCGGTCCGGAACGTGACGCTTGGCGGGCACGGGCTGGTCCACCGTGAGGGCCTGGGTCACGGCGTATTTCCTAGCGGACCGGAGCCATGTCGCGCCAACACGCAGCACGGCGGCCGCTGGCAGGCGGAGCAGCGGGATTCACGGGTGCAGCGAAGGCGGCAAGGAGCGTTCGTGGACGACGGCGAGGAGCCGGGTGGGCCGCGTCAGTGCGACGTACAGCGCACGGAGACCCTGAGCCGACTCCTCTGCGATGGCCGCCGGCTCGACTACGACCACGGCGTCGAACTCGAGCCCGTTGGCCAGGTCGACCGGCAGCAGGCTGAGCGGGGCCCCCAGGCCGTCGCGGCGAGGATCCGACGCGCGGACGCCGGCAGCATCGAGCGCCAGCGCCAGCTCGGCCACCGCCGAGGCGGGTGCCAGGACAGCCGTCGTGCCCGGCCCGACGATCGCCATCGATGCCTCGGCCACCGACGCTACAACGCCAGCCAGCGAACCGGTGCCCGCCCGGGTGAACTGCGGAAGGACCCCCGTCCGCCGGACGGGGCGAGGCGGCCGCAGGGTCGGCACAGCGTCGGCCAGCACCCGGGTGGCCACGTCGACCACCTCTGCCGGCGTGCGGTAGCTGACCGTCAGCTCCGACAGGCGCGGCTGGCGCGACGCCGGCAGGTGCTCGGTGACCTGGCCCCAGTCGTCGGGAGCCCAGGGGCCAGTGGCCTGGCCGATGTCGCCCACCACCGTCACCGATCCGGAAAGTGACCGGCGGGCCACCATACGCAGCTGCATCGGGGAGAGGTCCTGTGCCTCGTCGACGACGATGTGGCCGTAGGTCCGGACCGCCTCCTCCGGGTCGCCGCCCCCGTGGCGGCGGGGCCGGCGAGGGCCGAGGAGCACCCGGGCTTCGTCGATCAACGCCAGGTCGGCGTCAGTCCACGCGATAGCGGCCAACGCCGTGCTCCGGGGGCGCACCAGCGTCTGGTGCTCGTCGGGCGACAGCACGCCAGCGGCCGCCTGGCGGAGCAGCGGTGCGGCACCGAACAGGTCGTGGAGCAGCTCCTCGGCGCTCAGACGCGGCCACATCCGCTGCAGCACCTCGGCCAGCTCGGGCGCCTGGCGGATCCGGCGCCCGAAGTCGGCCAGGTCGACAGCGGGGCCGTCGCGCGCCGATCCCTCGGGGCTGCCCGCGCCCTCCACGTCGGCGGTTGGCAGCTGCACGCCTCCTTCTCGCACCGCCAGCCAACGGGCGTAGTCGTCGGCCAGCCGGCGGACCACGCTCTGCTCCACGAACTGCCGCCGGGCGTTGTGGGTGCCGGGCCGCCGGCGAGCGGCAGCGACGATGGCCGCCGAGTCATCCGGCTGCAGCCTGAGCACAGCAGAGCCGAACGGCACGCGCACCGGCCGGCGCAGGGGACGTTGGCGCCCGCGGACCGCCCGGGCCATGACGGCGGCCATCCGGCCGTCCCCCTTCAGACGTGCCACGGCCGGGCAGTCCTCGTGACGTGCCTGCACGCCGTGGACCAGGCCCGAGATGGTGGAGAGGGTCACCCCGCTCTCACCCAGCGAGGGGAGCACATTCTCGATGTACCGCAGGAAGAGGGGGTTCGGTCCGATGACCAGGACACCTTGTCGCTCCAACGGGAAGCGGTGCGTGTAGAGCAGGTACGCCGCACGGTGCAGCGCCACCGCGGTCTTGCCGGTGCCCGGCCCGCCCTGCACCACCTGGACCCCGGGGAGCGGCGACCGGATGATCTCGTCCTGCTCGCGCTGGATCGTCGACACGATGTCGCGCATGAAGCCGGTCCTGGCCCCCCCCAGCGCGGCCAGCAGGGCCCCGGGGCCCCCGAGCTCGAGCGCAGCACCGTCGTCCAACGCTGCGCCGGGACCGTCCGGCCCGTTGCCGTTCACGCCGGATGCCCCCCCGGCAAAGCGCTCGTCCTCGAATGCCACGACCCGACGACCGTGCGCCGCCAGGTGCCGGCGGAGCACGAGCCCCATCGGGTCGCGACCGGTAGCCCGGTAGAACGGCTCGGCCACGGGAGCGCGCCAGTCCACGACCAGAGGCTCCACGTCGTCGCCCGAGATGCCGAGCCGACCGATGTGGTATTGCTCGACCGCTGTGGGGTCGGCGTCGTTCTCGACCCGCCGGTCGATCCTGCCGAAGCAGAGCGCCTGCGTCCCGATGTCGAGCTGGTCGAGACGAGCCAGGCTGGTGCGGACGATGACGTCGCGCTCCTCGCGGAACTGATGGGTCCCGCCGCGCCCTTGGTCGAGCACCGACCGCAAGCGTTGGTTGGTGTCCCAGCGGAGCTGGTCGAGACGCTCATAGGCGCGATCGACGTGCGCCTGCTCCGCCTCGAGTTCGGACTGCATCTCCACTTCCGCCCCCAATCGACTGCCGGCGGGTGAGCCATTGATCAGGTGAACCATCGATCATACGCCGTGCGGTTACTGCCCGTTCCCGCAGGGGCACGGGTCCGCGGTAGCGTCGGCGCCGTGCCCGAGCCAGGTGTCGATCCCGCCGGCCCGGCCACCGAGCCCGTGTTCCTCAGAGCCTGCCGGGGCCTTCCTGTCGAGCGCGTGCCGGTATGGTTCATGCGCCAGGCCGGGCGGTCGCTCCCCGAGTACCGCGCCGTCCGGGGAGAAGGCAGCATCCTTCAGACCATCGCCCGCCCGGAGCTGGCAGCCGAGCTGACGCTGCAGCCCGTGCGGCGCCACGGTGTGGACGCGGCGATCCTCTTCTCGGACATCGTGGTGCCGGTCGCCGCCGTCGGCTTCGGGGTGGACGTAGAACCAGGCCACGGCCCGGTGATCGACCGCCCGTTCCGCAGCGCCGGCGATCTCCACCGGCTCCGGCCGCTCGAGCCGGAGATCGACACGCCAGCCGTGCTCGAGACGGTCCGCATCCTGGCCGGCGAGCTCCGCTCCCCCGGCGTGCCACTGATCGGGTTCGCCGGGGCGCCGTTCACCGTGGCCAGCTACCTGGTGGAGGGAGGACCATCACGAACCTACAGCCGGACCAAGGCGCTCATGCACGGCGACCCGGGGCTGTGGTCCCGGCTCCTCGACGTGCTGGCCGACATGGCGCTGGCCTCGCTGCGATCGCAGGTCGCGGCGGGCGCGCAGGCGATCCAGCTGTTCGACAGCTGGGCGGGTGCGCTGTCGCCCGCCGACTACGAGCAGCGGGTGCTCCCCGCCTCGCGGCGGGTGTTCGCCGGCCTCGCCGATCTCGGTGTGCCCCGTATCCACTTCGGGGTCGGCACGGGTGAACTGCTCGGGCTCATGGCCGGCGCCGGCTCGGACGTGATCGGGGTCGACTGGCGGGTGCCGCTGGACGAGGCCAGGCGGCGCACGGCGGAGCACCGGCCCACCGCGGTGCAGGGAAACCTCGATCCGGCCCTGCTGCTCGCACCATGGCCGGTGGTCGACACCGAGGCCCGGGCCGTGCTCGCGGCAGGCGGCGGGCAGGGCCACGTCTTCAACCTGGGACATGGCGTGCTGCCGGAGACGGACCCGGGCGTGCTCACCGACCTGGTCGAGCTGGTCCACGCCGTGCCGCCGGGATCGCTCAGACCGGCGGCCGGTGGCACCAGCTCGTGATGGATGCAGCCGGACGCCGGTGCGGGGTGCTGGTCATGCACCACGGCACACCAGCTGCCCTGGCCGGCGTGCAAGCCTTCTACACCGAGATCCGGCGGGGCAGCCCCCCGCCGGCGGACCTGCTCGCCGACCTCGTCCGGCGCTACGAGGCCATCGGCGGCACCTCGCCGCTGGCCGAGCGGACTCGTGCGCAGGTCGCCGGGCTGGCCGCCGAGCTGGAGCGGCGGTGCCCGGGCATGTTCGTCGTCGCCCACGGCGCGCGCTTCGCCGAGCCGCGGATCGAGCAGGCGGTGGCCGAGCTCGTCCGGGCCGGCGCCCGGCGGGCCGTCGGGCTGGTGCTCGCCCCGCACTCGTCGACCGTCAGCGCCGGCGAGTACTCGCGCCGCGTCGACGCCGCCACCCGAGCCGCCGGCGAGGCACCGGACCGAGCCACCCTCGATGTGACCATGATCGACCACTGGTTCGATGCCGGCGGCTTCGCCGTGCTCCTCGCCGGGCGGGTGCGCCAGGCGCTGGCGAGGCTGCCACCCGCCGCCCGGGCAGGTGCCGAGGTGGTCTTCACGGCCCACAGCGTGCCGCTGCGGGTGGTGGAAGCGGGTGACACCTACGCCGAACAGGTCCGGTCGTCGGCGGCCGCCGTGGCCGAGCAGGTGGGATGCGACCGGTGGTCGGTGGCCTGGCAGAGTGCCGGGCGGACCCCGGAGCCGTGGCTCGGGCCGGACTTACTGCAGGTCATCGCCACGCTGCCGGCGGCCGGGGCCACCGGCTGCGTGGTATGCCCGGTGGGGTTCGTGTCCGACCACCTCGAAGTGCTGTACGACCTCGACATCGAGGCCCGGGCGGCAGCCGAGCGCGCCGGGCTGCCGTTCGCCCGCACGGCGTCCCTCGACGACGACCCCGCGCTCTGCGACATCCTGGCCGGCGTGGTCACCGCCGCAGCGGGGCGCTGACCGTGCCGACACATATCGGCACCGGCACTACGCATCCTGCCGGAGCGCTGCCTGACAGGCGGCGGACGGTCGTCGTCGTCGGCGGCGGCATCACCGGGCTGGCTGCCGCCTGGGAGCTGGCCACGAACGGGCCCCCGGCGACCCGCGTCGTCGTCCTCGAGGCGGCGGCGAACGTGGGTGGCAAGCTCCGCACGGCCGAGCTCGGCGGCCAGCCCGTCGACCTGGCAGCCGATGCCGTGGTGGCCCGGCGGCCCGAAGCAGTCGAGCTGTGCCGGGAGCTCGGGCTCGGCGACGAGCTGGTCCCCCCAGGCACGAGCGGAGCCTCCGTGTGGGCGAGGGGGCGCCTGCGCCGGCTCCCCGAGGGGCTGGTCCTGGGCGTGCCGACCCGGTGGTGGCCGCTGGCGCGCTCGGGCATTCTCGGTCCGGCGGGCCTGCTGCGAGCAGCGGCCGACCTGGCGGGCACCGTGCCGCATGGACCGCGACGCCGGCTGGGGGAGCCGGGCAGCGACCGCTCGGTCGGGGCGGTCGTCCAGCGCCGCCTGGGCCGCCAGGTGGTGGCCCGCCTGGCCGACCCCCTGATCGGTGGCATCCACGCCGGCTGCGTGTCGACGATGAGCGGCGCCGCGGTGTTCCCGCAGCTGCTGGCGGCCGACGATGCGACACGGGGCCTGATGCGTGGCCTGCGCGCCACCACACCCGGCGCGTCCGCGCCCCGCACGGGTGCCGGGCCAGCCTTCGTGACCGTACGCGGCGGGCTCGGGCGGCTGGTGGAGCGGCTGGTGGAGGCATTGACCGCCCGCGGGGTGGTCGTCCGCACATCCACGCCGGTGGGGCCGCTGCGTGCCGCAGGTGGCCGGTGGGTCGTGCCGGCCGGCGAAGGAGCGGTGGTCGAAGCCGACGCCGTCGTGCTGGCCGTGCCGGCGCCGGCAGGTGCCGACATCGTCGGCGCCGTGGACGCCGCGCTGGCCGCCGAGCTCCGGGCGATCGCGTACTCGGGTGTCTGCCTGGTGACGATGCGCTGGCCGTCCGCTGCGCTGGCCGAGCTGCCCGAAGGCACCGGCTTCCTGGTGCCGGTCGAGCAGGGCCTGCTCCTGACGGCGGCCACCTGGCTGTCCGTCAAATGGCCCCATCTGGCGCGGCCCGGCGAGATGCTGGTCCGCGCCTCGTCCGGACGCCACGGCGACGACCGGGCGATGCAGCTCGACGACGACGCTCTGGTGCGGCGGGTGACGGCGGAGCTGGCATCGATCATGAGGACGTCCGGCACGCCCCTGGAGTCGATGGTCACCCGGTGGCCGATGGCCTTCCCCCAGTACGCAGTTGGCCACCTCGACCGGGTCGCCCGGATGGATCGCCTCGCCGGGCAGCTTCCTGCCCCCCTGGCACTGGCCGGGGCGGCGCTGCACGGGGTCGGCGTGCCGGCATGCATCGGCAGCGGGCGGGCCGCCGCCCGGACCGTGGCGGCGATGCCGGACGACCCACCGCCATGACAACCGATGTGGCCCGGAAGCCGGCCGGTCGCCTGGCCGGGCGGCGGCAACGGCACAACCCCGGCCGCCGCCGGGGAGCCATAGCGGGGCCTTCCCTGGTCGGGGGCATCGGAATGGCCCTCTCCCTGCCGCCGTGGGGATTCTGGGTGCTCGGCCCGCTCGGTGCTGGCGTGGTGTGGTGGCGCCTGGGTGGGCTGCCGGCGAGGAGCAGGATGCTGGCCGGCTGGGCAGCCGGCATCGGGCTGTTCGGACCGGGGCTCTTCTGGGCGCTGTCGTTCAACCTGGCCGGCGGCGTCGTGCTGATCCTGCTCGAATCGTCGGCCATCGGGCTGGCTGCCTGGGCGGCGCCAGGCGGGCAGGGCCGGATGCTGGCTCTGCCTGGCTCCATGGTCCTCGCCGAAGCGCTCCGGGACACCTGGCCCCTCGGTGGCTTGCCGCTCGGAAGCGTGGCCCTGGGCCAGGCGGACGGGCCGCTGCTGGCCGCCGATCGGATCGGGGGACCGCTGCTGGTGGTGGGCCTCGTCTGGCTGCTCGGCGCCGGCGGTGGGACCTTCGCGGTGTCGGCCGGACACCGGATCCGGCGCGTCGGCCCGCACCAGGTCGTGTCGGCGGCCGTTGCCGGGTTGGCGGTCGTCGGATGTGTGGCGGCCACGCTGGTCGCCGGCCATCTGGCGCCGGACGGGGGGCGGGCGGTCCGGACGATACGAGTAGCCGCCGTGCAAGGCGGCGGTGCCCGGGGGCTACGCAAGGGCCAGGTCGACCCGACCGTCGTGTACCAGGCGCAGCAAGCCGCACGTGGCGATTTGCCGCTGCGCGTGATCGAGGTGCCCACCCCGGGAAAATCGCACGCACTGAACGAGGCCATCCCGCAGATCGAAACCGATCTGGTGGCCTTTGTCGATGACGACCACCGCGTGGCTGACGGCTACCTCACCGCCATTGAGCATGCGGCCCGGACCTGGCCCGAAGCCGGCTTGTATTGCGGCCGCATCCTGCCGGATTGGGAA
>JAJYAB010000376.1 GCA_021779775.1 Actinomycetes bacterium | reverse complement strand
CGCAGCCCGTCGGGCGGGTCTGGTCAGGCTGAATGTGTCGCCGGCGGCGTGGTGCTGGCCGACGGCGTCGAGTACACCGCCCTCCAGGTTCCTGCGGAGGGGTGGGTGGCACCGGCCGGGCCGGCTCCGAGCACCGAGTAGACGTTCTCCATCACCCGGAGCAGGGTCGTGGTGATGCCAGGTACCGGTGCGGGCAGGATGTTCTGGGGGAAGCCTCCTGCGTTGTCGGCCAATGCGCCCACCCAGCTGGCGTTGCCGGTGTCGAGCACCCCGCCCCCGCCTGCTCCCGGTGCGGTGTACCAGGTGATGTCCGAAGCGTTGCCCCGGCGGTTGGCCACCGGCGAGTGGGCCACCACGTCGACGTCGGTCGGGCCCTGCTGGCCCGGGACGTACCGGTCGAACTCGCCTCGCACCACGTCGGGCAGGTGCTGGCCGGCCCGGAGCCCGGTGCCGGCGAGCACCCAGTGCGACGGATCGGTCACCACCATGTCGGCCTTCGCTCCGATGTCCTGATAGGTGCTCCCGGTGAGGATGCACTCCGGCTCGTTGACCGGCGGCTGCGGCCAGTTGACCGTGACCAGCGCGTTGTCGTGGCCGGTCATCGGGTCTTCGGCGGCCGATTTGTAGCAGACCTGCAGCCGGTCGACCCCCACGGGGGAGCTCTGCAGCCTGATCTGGCGGTAGCAGGCGTTCGCACCGAGGAACGCGATGTTGACGCCTGCAGCGACGGCGTCGAGCGCACCCTGGCGCATCGGGGCCGACCAGTACTCGTCGTGGCCCAGGCTGATCAGGCAGCGGTGCTGGTGGAGCCGCTCCGGGTGCTGGTGCAGGTCGATGTCGGTGGCATAGGTGACGTCGAGCCCGAGGCGCTCGGCATGCAGGACCACCGGGAGCTCGTTGCCGATGAAGTCGGCCGCGCCGGAGGCCCAATTCGACGGGTAGGGCCGGTCGAACGACACGATGCGTGCCCGGTGCGTGAAGTCTCCGTTGCCCGGGCTCTGGGTGAACGCCAGGCCACCGGCCCGCCGGCCGTAGTAGAGGCTGTACCCGCCCCACAGGTTGTAGGCCTGCCAGGTGGTGACGCTGTGCTGGACCACGAACGCCGCGGTGGAAGTGTCGTCGCGGATGCACAGCGGGACGTACTGCTGCTCGCCGCCGGAGCCCACCAGCTTCAGCAGGTAGGCCCCCGGGAACCAGTCGGGGCCGATCGGCACCACCACGGACGGCGCCCAGCGGCACTCGACCGTGTTCACGCCGGGGGTGACCGTCGGCGCAGGCTGCTGCATACCGGCGACGTT
Source organism: Actinomycetes bacterium (assembly GCA_021779775.1). Taxonomy (GTDB): domain Bacteria; phylum Actinomycetota; class Acidimicrobiia; order Acidimicrobiales; family UBA8190; genus JAJYAB01. The sequence continues at coordinate 1,373 of JAJYAB010000376.1, read as the reverse complement.
CGGGGAGCGCCACACCAGGCGCCCTCCCATCCCCCCGTACCAACCCATCCGGTACGCCTCCACGTGGAAGGCCGCCGCCCGGGTGTTGACGAAGAGCGCCACCGGGTCGCCTGACACGGCGCTCACCTGGCTGGCGAACCCCTCGATGGCTCGCGGCGCCTGGGCGGTGCTCACCCACCATGGGGAGCCGGGCCGTGCGTTCTCCGCCACCAGCTCCGGCGACATCGGTACCAGGACCCCGCTGGGCGTGAGGCCGGGACCTGCCGCCTGCGTCGTGGTCGTCGTCGTCCGCTGCTTGGACTTCGCCGGATCCCGGTGGCGACGACCGCCCCCGCCGCTCAGGCCGGCCACGGCCCCCGCCACCCCGCCTGCCGTGACGACGCCAGCCAGGGTGCCCTGCAGCAGCCGCCGCCGGCTGACCCTCGGTCCGGTTGGTGGTCCGGCTGGCGGTCCGGTCGGTGGTGCGGCTGGCTGGTCGTGGCGATCGTCGTCGGCAGGCGTCATGGGCAGGGGTGCCGGGTAGCGGTGTCGCAGCACGGCAGGTCCGCCAGTGTAGGGAGCGGAGCGCAGCGGTTTGGTGCACCGGTAGGATCCGGCCGTGACGGACGGTTTCCACCCGCCAGTCGAGGAGTACCTCGAGACGATCCAGGCGTTGACCGAGGAGGGGGTGCCGGTCATCCAGGCCCGGATCGCCGAGCGGCTGGGCCGGTCCGCCCCGTCCGTCTCGGAGATGCTCGACCGCCTGACCATCGACGGCTACCTGACCCGGTCGGGCCGGGTGATCGAGCTGACGCAGGAGGGCCGGACTCTAGCCGACAGCGTCATCCGTAAGCACCGTCTGGCCGAGCGGCTGCTTGTCGACATCATCGGGCTTCCGTGGCACAAGGCGCATGTCGAGGCCGGGCGGTGGGAGCACGTGATCTCCGACGAGGTGGAGTTGCGCCTGGTGGCGCTGCTGGGCAACCCGTCGACCTGCCCGCACGGCAACCCGATCCCCGGTGCCCCTGCCGTCGACGATGTCCTCCAGGTGGCGCTGTCGGACGTCTCGCCCGGATCCACCGTACGGCTGCGGCGCATCACCGAGGAGGTAGAGCTCGACATGGTGGCCCTCGAGTATCTCGACAGCCATGGCCTGGTGCCAGGCACCATGGCGGAGGTCCGCGACCGTGCCCCCGACGGCACGGTGACCCTGCAGCTGGGGGAGGCCACGGTTGCCCTCGGTGCCGCGCTGAGCAGGCAGGTCTACGCCTCCGCCAGCTGACCGGTCAGGCCGACTCCACGGCGGCCACCAGCTTCTGCAGGGAATCTTTGGCGTCGCCGAACAACATGGTCGTCCGCGAGTCGTACAGCAGCTCGTTGTCGATGCCGGCGAA
>JAJYAB010000375.1:1538-2682 GCA_021779775.1 Actinomycetes bacterium | reverse complement strand
CGCCGGAGTCGTCTTCGTCTTCCGCAATCGCAGATCCACCGCCCTGAAGATTCTTATGTATGACGGGCAAGGTTTCTGGCTCTGCCACAAGAAACAAGCGGCAGACTACCCCCATCTCGGTTCCTTTACAGCATTCTGCCGACGCGCCCATAATCGCGCTCGACGGCTTACTGAGTCTGGCGGTATGGATCCACGCCCACCATCCGGCGGTCCAGGGAGGTCAACCATGTCACGTGCTACCTCAGTCACTGCTCCCCCCCGCGCGCGTCTGTCATCAGACCATCGAGACTCGACCAACTCTGGAGTCTCCTGACCGACGAGCAGCGTCAGAGGACGCTGGCCACGCTCAGCGGGATCGTGGTCCGTCAGCTCGACGCACCTCGCGACGACGGGGAGGTGCGTGATGCCCACTCGTAACGCAGGTGACATCAAGACCGAGGTCAGGCCGGACAGAGTTACGGCATCACCCGCAGCCTTCGGGCTGAGGTCGGTCTCGAAGATCCGCGACCTTCACCTCAACCGGCTCGCCATGGTCTACGTGCGGCAGTCGTCGCCACAGCAAGTGCTCGAGAACCGCGAGTCGCGGGAGCGGCAGTACGCCCTGGCAGAGTTCGTGCAGCGGCTTGGCTGGCCCGCCGATCGTGTGATCGTCGTCGACGAGGACCAGGGGCAGAGCGGTCGGTCGGCCGAGAACCGCTCGGGTTTCCAGCGGCTGATGACGGAGGTGAGCCTGAACCATGTGGGGATCGTGCTGGGCCTGGAGCTCAGCCGGCTGTCTCGGTCCAACAAGGACTGGCACCAACTCATCGACGTCTGTGGTATTTTCAACACGTTGCTGTGTGACCAGGACGGCGTCTACGATCCCCTGGACAGCAACGACCGCCTTCTGCTCGGGATGAAGGGCGCCATGAGCGAATTCGAGCTGGTCACGCTACGGAACCGTCTGCTCCGCGGCAGCCGGAACAAGGCGGAGCGCGGAGAGTTGTTCCTCCACGTTCCGCTGGGATACCTGAAGACGCCCGTGGGCGAGGTCATCCAGGAGCCCGACGAACAGGCCCGCGGGATGATTCACCTGGTCTTCGAGAAGTTCGACGAACTCGGCTCCGCGTACGCCGTCTTCCGCTACCTGGTCCTCAACGACCTG
>JAJYAB010000375.1:0-1528 GCA_021779775.1 Actinomycetes bacterium | reverse complement strand
GCCGCGCGGATCTTCTCGATCTTGAAGCACCCGATCTACGCCGGAGCATATGCCTACGGTATGCACCGCGTGGGAACGAAGGACCCCACGACCGGGCGTGCCAGCGGCGGCCAGTGGTTCGTACCGCCGGAAGAGATGGCCGTGCTCTTGCGCGACAGGATGCCCGCGTACATCTCGTGGGATCGCTACCTGGCGAACCAGGAGAAGCTCCGCCAGAACCGGTCGCTCCGTGAATCTCAGGGCGTGCCGAAACGGGGTGAGGCACTGCTGCCCGGGCTGGTCGTGTGCGGCAAGTGCGGCCATCGCATGTCGGCACGGTACAAGACCGACAAACGGCCCAGCTACTACTGCGGGGAGTACTGGCGGCTGGCCCTGGACGAGCCCTGCGGGCATATCGCCGCGGCAGTCCTGGACGACCTGGTTGCGCGTGAAGTGCTCCGGGCGTTGGAGCCGGCCGCATTGGAGCTGAGCCTGCGTGCCATCGAAAACATCGAGCACGAGCGCAAGCGGCTGCACGACCACTGGCGGCAGACACTCGAGCGAGCGCGACACGAGGTCGCCCGGGCCGAGCGACAGTACCAGGCCGTCGAGCCCGACAACCGGCTGGTGGCCCGCACGCTGGAATCGCGGTGGGAGGAGGCGCTGAAGTCGCTACGACAGGCCGAGGAAGACTACCACCGATTCCTGGCGAAGCTGCCCCCGACGTTAAGCATCGCGGACCTGGAGAAGATCCGGTCCCTCTCGGGCAGTGTCGCAATGTTGTGGCACGCGCCGGCGACTTCGGCGGCGGACCGCAAGCAGATCGTGAGGTGCCTCGTGGAGCGGGTGGTCGTGGAGATCGACAAGTCGAGCGAGCTCAACGACGTGACGATCGTGTGGCAGGGCGGCCTCGAGACGCGTCACCAGGTTGCCCGGCCCGTTGCAATCTATGCACAATTGAAAGATATTCGCTGTCTGACGGAGCGTATTACACAGTTGCACCGCGAAGGGCTTCACCTCGCGCAGATCGCCGCGCGGCTCAACGCCGAGGGCTTCGTCCCGCCGCGCCGCCGCGGTGGATTCACCGAGTCGGGGGTCGGCGAGCTGATGCGTGATCTGGGCCTCGTCGGGGAACTGTTCCGCGACGATCTTCTGGGGAAGGACGAGTGGTGGATCCTCGACCTGTCGCGCAAGCTCGGCGTGATCCCCCAGAAGGTTCATTACTGGGTCAGGCAGGGCTGGGTCCACTCGCGCCGCACCCCATCAGGAAAACACTGGATCGTCTGGGCGGATCAAGACGAGGTCCAGCGGCTTCGACAGCTGGCGAAGCGGAAGAACTCCTGGATCGCCGCCCGACACCCCGAACTCATCGTCCCGAAGGACCGTCCCAAGCCTGCGTCAAAGAGGTCGGCAGCAGGAATCCCAGGCGGATCGGCTGCGCCGAGATCCTGTAACGGCACCAAAAGGAGGGCACTGTGATGCCAGATGCAAGCGGCTCGAACGCGGGACCTTCCGTATCCCCGACGCCACCGCCGATCGCGTCGAAATG
>JAJYAB010000029.1 GCA_021779775.1 Actinomycetes bacterium | reverse complement strand
CCGCAGCCTGACCGGCGGCACGGCAGATCAAGCCCACGTTGTGGCGGACAGCGTCGAGGTCGATCTCTGCCCATGCCGGGCGACGTCCGTCACCCATCCGCATGCTCCGACAACCACCGCGATGCCAGCCGCGGCACATCGCCGGCCACCAGGCCCACCACCCGGCCGAGCTCGGCGGCCCGGCCGTGGACGTGGGCCGCCAGCGCGGCGGCCAGCGGCAGGGGGGCGCCGCGGGCGGCGAAGGCACCGATCATGCCGGAGAGCACGTCCCCGGTGCCTGCGGTAGCCAGGCGCGGTGTGCCGGTGACCGACACCAGGACGTCGACCGTTGGACCAGGTCGCGCTCGGGCGTCAGGCGATGCTGCCGGTCCGGCGAGCAGGTACGGCTCCGGCGTCGCCACCGCCGTCGTCGCCCCCTTCAACAGCACCACGGCGCCCGTTCCGCCGGACAGCTGGCGGGCGGCGGCGATGCGGTCGTCGCCTGCCACGGCTCCGGCCATGCGTGCCAGCTCACCATCGTGCGGGGTGAGGACGACCGAAGATCCCCGGCTCCCGACGACCGCCCGCGCCGAAGCGACGTCGCCCAGGGCTACCAGAGCGTCGGCGTCGACCACCACCGGGATCTTGGCCTCCGCCACCAGCCGGCGAACCTCGGCGGCGACGCCCGGAGCACGCCCGAGGCCCGGGCCGATCACCAGCGCCCGGCAGCGCTCGGCCATGGCGAGGGCAGCACCCGACCAGCCGTCGCCCGGCAGGGCCGACGCCACCGCCTCCCCCTGCGGCAGGTGCGCCGGGTCGGCCCCGGGCACGCCCAGTCGGACCATGCCGGCACCGGCCCGGTAGGCCGCGTCGACGCACAGCGCCGCGGCGCCGGTCATGCCGGGGGAGCCGGCGACGACCGCCACCGCCGACTGCCACTTGTGCGCGTGCCGCCCCCGGACCGGCACCAGCGACACGTCGTCGTCCTCCACCAGGGCGATGCGAGCGGCGCTTCGGTCCGACAGCAGCCCGAAGCCGGCGGGCAGCCCGAAGCCGGCGGGCAGCCCGAAGCCGGCGGGCAGCCCGAAGCCGGCGGGCAGCCCGATGTCGGCCACCTCGACCCGACCGGCCAGATCCCGGCCGGCGCCCTGCAGCAGCCCGGGCTTCCACGCGGCGAACGTCACCGTGACGTCGGCGGCCAGCGGCTCGCCGTTGGCGGCGCCGGTGTCGCCGTCGACCCCCGACGGGATGTCCACCGCCAGCACCGGCACCCCGTCGGGGACCGCCGGCGACCGGTAGGAGCCCCGGAACCCGGTGCCGAAGGCGGCATCCACGACCAGGTCGACCGATCCTGGCGGGCCGACCGACGCCGGGGCGGCGCGCGCATCGACCACTGCCACCCGGGCGCCGCGCCGACGCAGGCGATCGGCCACCACCCGGCCGTCCGCTCCGTTGTTGCCGGGGCCGGCCACGACCGTCACCCGCCGCCCGTAGCCGCCGCCCATCAGGCGGAGCGCGGCAGCGGCGGCGGCCGTGCCGGCCCGCTCGACGAGGACCGCCACGTCGAGGTGGTCTGCCGCGGCCGCGTCCACGGCGCGCATGGCCGCGACGTCGACGACCGGCTTCACGGGGCGGATCCCCCCTCCGCCACGACGGTGGCGATCGCCACGGTGCCGGTATGGCTCAACGACAGGTGCCACCGCCGCACGCCGCGGCGGCCGGCGAGAGCAGCAGCCGTGCGGTGCAGCCGGACCGACGGGCGGCCCGAAGGCAGGCGCTCGACCTCGATGTCGCGCAACGCCGCGGCTCCGATGCCCGATCCCAACGCCTTCAGCACCGCTTCTTTCGCCGCGAAGCGGGCGGCCAGGCGAAGCCCCGGGTCGCTACTGCGTGCTGCGTAGTCCTGCTCGCCGTCGGTGAACAGGCGGGGTACCAGCGCCGGACGGCGGGCCAGCACGACACGGAACCGGGCGACGTCCACAGCGTCCACGCCCACCCCGCGCACCTCAGCCACCGCGGCCGGCACCAGCCGTCATTCGACAGTCACCGTCTTGGCCAGGTTCCGGGGCCGGTCGACGTCGAAGCCGTGCGCCCGCGCCAGGTGGTACGCGAACTGCTGCAGCGGCACCACGTCGACCAGGGGGGAGAGCAGCTCGGGGACGGGCGGCACCCACAGCACATGGTCGGCCATAGCGGCGGTGTCCTCGTCCCCGTCGTTGGCCACCAGCACCACGGTCGCCCCCCTGCTGCGAACCTCGGCCACGTTAGAGAGCATCTTCTCCCACAGCCGGTTCCGGGTGGCCACCGCCACGACCACCGTCCCGGGCTCGATCAGGGCGATGGGCCCGTGCTTCAGCTCCCCCGCCGGGTAGGCCTCGGCCCGGACGTAGGCGATCTCCTTCAGCTTGAGCGCGCCCTCCATGGCCACCGGCGAGCCGACGTGGCGGCCCAGGAAGAAGAAGTCCCGCACCTCGGTGAACCGGGCGGCGACGGCGGCCACCTGGTCGTCGCGCTGCAGCGTCTCGGCAACCAGGCCGGGAACGGCCTGCAGCGACTGGAGCACGGCGGCGATCTCCGCGGCGGGCAGCGAGCCGTGCACCTGGCTCAGGTACAGCGCCAGGATCTCCAAAGCGGCGATCTGCGCCAGATGGGTCTTGGTGGCAGCCACCCCGATCTCCGGGCCGGCCCGGGTGTAGAGCACCCCGTCGGCGTCGCGGGCCATCGACGAGTCGACCACGTTGGAGATGACGAGAACCCTGGCTCCTTCGGCGGCAGCATGGCGCATGGCCTGCAGCGTGTCGACGGTCTCCCCCGACTGGCTGACGCCCACCACCAGGGTGCGGCGGTCGAGGACCGGGTCGCGGTAGCGAAACTCCGATGCGATGTCGATCTCTGCCGGCAGGCGCAGCCACCGCTCGATGGCGTACTTGGCCACCAGCCCCGCGTGGAAGCTCGATCCGCAGGCCACGATGAACACCTTGTCGACCTGCCGGAGGGCGGCAGCATCGATGCGCAGCTCGTCGAGGCTGAGGGTGCCGTCGGGCAGCGCCCGGCCACGCAACGTGTCCTGCACCGCCCGCGGCTGCTCGCCCATCTCCTTGCTCATGAAGTCGTCATGTCCACCTTTCTCTGCGGCTTCGAGGTCCCAGTCGACGTGGAGCACCGCCGGCTCGACCGGCGCTCCATGGAGGTCGGTCACCGACAGCGCTCCGGGCTGCAGGACCACCACCTGGTCGTCGTCGAGCGTCCAGAACGTGCGGGTACGCCCGAGGATGGCCGGGATGTCGGACGCCAGCAGGGCCTCGCCGCCCGGGCCGTCGGCGATGGCGACCACCAGGGGGGACACCCGGCGGGCGGCCACGATCGTGCCCGGCTCGGCGGCCGACACCACGCCCAGGGCGAACGACCCGCGCAGGCGGCCGAGCGCCGACCGCACCGCTGCCGCCAGGCCGGCTCCGCCAGCCAGCTCCTCCTCGACCAGGTGGGCGATGACCTCGGTGTCGGTGTCGGAGGTCATGACGTGCCCGGAGCGCTCCAAGGCAGCGGTCAGCTCGCGGCAATTCTCCACGATGCCGTTGTGCACCACCGCCACACCGCCCGTGCAGTCGAGGTGCGGATGGGCGTTGCGCTCCGTCGGGTGGCCATGGGTGGCCCACCGCGTGTGGCCGATGCCGCCGATCGGTGCGGCCGGTGCGCTCTCGACCACCTTGCGGAGATCGTCGAGCGAGCGCGTGCCGGTGGCCGCCCGGGCGCGCCACAGCTTCCCGTCCACCTGCATGGCCACACCAGCCGAGTCGTAGCCCCGGTACTCGAGCCGGGCGAGCCCGTCGAGCAGGATGTCGACGACTTCCGAGCCACCGGTAACGCCGATGATTCCGCACATGGGAACCCAGGCTACGACCCGGCGGGCGCCCGGGCGGCAGCGGACGTCGCAACGGCCGGAGCTCCGGTGACCGCTGCCCGCAGCTCGCCGGCGACGGCCCGGGCCGTCCCCTCGTCCTCCGCCTCCACCATCACCCGGACGAGCGGCTCGGTGCCGCTGGCACGGAGCACCACCCGTCCCAGCTCGCCCAGCCGCTGGCGGGCAGCCGCCAGCCGGTCCTGCACCTCGGGACTGCCGACAGCCCCTGGCGGATCGGCCACCGCCACGTTGACCAGCACCTGGGGAACCCGCTGCATGCAGGTTCCGACCAGCTCGACGAGCGGGCGTTGCGACCGGCGCACCAGGTCGGCCAGCAGCAGGCCGGTCAACAGTCCGTCACCGGTGGTCGACAGCTGGCGGAAGACGATGTGGCCGGACTGCTCCCCGCCTAGAGCGAGACCATCGGCGTCGAGCGCCTCGAGCACCGAACGGTCGCCGACGGGCGTCTCGCGCACGGCGATGCCCTGCTCGCCCATGGCCCGGTGGAAGCCCAGGTTGGTCATGACGGTGACGACCACCGTGTTGCCGGCCAGCCGACCGCGCGCGGCGAGGTCGGTGGCGAACAGGGCCAACAGATGGTCGCCGGTGGCTGCCACGCCCGACGCGTCGACGGCGACCAGGCGGTCGGCGTCGCCGTCGAGGGCCAGCCCCAGATCGGCGCCGACATCCACCACCGTGCGGGCCAGCACCTCAGGGTGGGTCGAGCCACAGGCATCGTTGATGTTGGCGCCGTCGGGATCGCAGGCGATGGCCGTGACCTCGGCCCCCAGCCGGTGGAGCACCGACGGGGCCACCGCCGATGCTGCGCCGTTGGCACAGTCGACGACGATGCGCATGCCGGTCAGGTCGCGGCCCTCGAGCACCGACACCAGATGGTCGGTGTACCCGCCGACGGCTTCGGGCTCGGCCCATACGCGGCCGACACCGTGGCCCGTCGACGGCTTCGGGCCCTGCCGCCCGCCGGAGAGGACCTGCTCGAGCTCGGCCTCTACTGCCTGCTGCAGCGCATCGGGCAGCTTCGTCCCGCCGGAAGCGAAGATCTTGACCCCATTGTCGGGGAACGGGTTGTGGGATGCCGACACCATGGCTGCGGGCACGGCCCGGCGCGACGAGATCCATGCCACGCCCGGTGTCGGCAGCACCCCGGCAGCCAGCCCGGCGGACAGGGCGGCGGAAAGCATGGGGCCCGAACGGCGGGTGTCCCGGCCGACGACGAAGCACTCGGCCGGGAGCACACGGGCTGCAGCACGGCCGAGCGCCAAGGCGAGCTCGGGAGTGAGCTCGGCGTTGGCAACCCCTCTGATGCCGTCCGTGCCGAACCGGAGGGCCACCGGCCTACCGCTTCGAGTACTGCGGGGCCTTGCGCGCCTTCTTCAGCCCGTACTTCTTGCTCTCCTTCTTCCGCGAGTCGCGGGTCAGCAGACCGGCGCGCTTGAGCGTGGAGCGAAGCTCGGGGTCGAGGCCGACGAGGGCACGGGCGATGCCGAGGCGCAGCGCCCCGGCCTGGCCGGACACACCGCCCCCGTCGATGGTGGCGTCGACGTCGTACCCTTCACCAGCGTTGGCCACCCGGAACGGCTCGGTGACCACCATGCGGTGGTTAGCCGACGTGAAGTACTCCTCGATGGTCTTTCGGTTGACCGTGATGGCCCCCTGACCGGGCCGGAACCGCACGCGAGCCACGGCAGCCTTGCGGCGCCCGGTGGTCTGGCTGACCGGAGCCGGCAATTTGGGCCTCTTGGACACGTGGTGCTCCTAATCCTCGGTCAGACCCGGACGCGCCGGGCGCGGGGCAGGTCGAGCGGCTGTGGCTGCTGGGCCTCGTGCGGATGCTCCGGGCCGGCGTACACCTTCAGCTTGTCCAGCTGCTGGCGCCCGAGGCGCGTGTGGGGAAGCATGCCGCGCACGGCCCGGCGGACGACCTCTTGCGGTCGACTGTCGAGCAGGTCGCTGTAGCGCTCCTCCTTCAGCCCGCCCGGGTACCCGGTGTGCCGGTAGGCGATCTTCTTGTCCGCCTTGCCGGCGGTCAGGACGATACCCGCCGCGTTGACGATGATGACGTGGTCCCCGGTGTCCATGTGCGGTGCGAAGATCGGCTTGTGCTTGCCCCGCAGGATCGACGCCACCTCGGTGGCCAGCCGGCCGAGCACCAGGCCGTCGGCGTCGACGACATGCCACTGGCGGGTGATGTCGGTCGGCTTGGGCGAGAAGGTGCGCACGGAAGGTCCTCGGTTGGTCTGGTCGACCCGGGCGGTGCCGCCGGCCGGCTCGGGTAGCTCAGGGTGGGCAATCAGCTCAGGGTGGGCAATCTCCGGCCGGGCCACCGCGGACCCCGCCCGAAGGGCCGGAGGTCAACGATAGGCGCTGGCCGTCCCCTGCGGCAAGCCCGGTGCACCTCCGTGCCCGGGCACCGACCAGGATCGACCGGCACGGACGGTGGCGTGGCAGCGGGCACGATCTGTGACGGCTCGACGGCTTGTGGTGTCAGCCGGTGCGTTCCAACGGTTCGTCGCTCTGGGTAGCCCGGTCATCATGACCGGACCGTTGCGATGCGCGTTGGGACTCACCCACCCTTAGCTATTCGAACCCCATGGCCCGCAGGCGCGAGCGCTGACCCAGGTCGGTCAGGGAGGCCACCCGCGGGGTGATGGCCCGCTCGATCTGGAGCATGTCCGAACTCGACGTGTTCGTGCAGATCCGCGCGACGGCATCGAGGTCGTCGCCCGACACCCAGCCGTCGAGCAGGCGGTTGATCATCCGGAGCTTCTCGTCGAGGGGGACGACCTGCAACGCGGCAGGCGACTGGTGGGCCACCCATGCCCGGATCCGGGTGTCGCCGTTTGGGGTCACCTGCTCGGGAAGCTCCGATCCGGACAGGTGAGCCATCTCTCCCATCCGGTCCCACGCTCCCCACCGCTGGGCGGCGGCGTTCACCGGATGGGGAACGATGGCCTCGGCGGCGAACGTTCCGGGTGGCACGGGGCTGGGCGGATCCGGGTAGGCGCTCCGTCGGGCGAGGGCATCGGCGACGTCGGCCTTCGAGAGCGTCTCGGCCTCCGTGGCCAATTGGCGGTTGCAGGCATCGACGGCGTCGTTCAGATGGTCGTCACCGTACGCGATCCAGCGGTCACCTCGCGAGTTGGTTACGTCGACACCGTGGGAGTTGTCGAGGTCATGCTCGACCTTCGCCTCGATCTGCCCGCGCGTGGACGAGATCAGGCTGGCCCGTGCCTCGCGGAGGTGCCCTCCGGCGAACGCGTCGGTGAGGAAGTGGTCTGCTGCTGCCGAGGCCAGCCATGCTGGTCCGGCCTGGCCGCCACGCGCCAGCCGGATGGCCTGCGCATGGCCGTCGCGCCACACGTCCATGTTTCGCTGACCGACCGGCACATTCGAGAAGTGGCTCAGGTTCCGCTCCGCCAGGTTCATGTACCGTCCGCCGGTCGCTTGCTCGAAGTCCGCCGTCGACGTGTGCTGGCCGTGGATCAACGGGATGAGACCCCAGATCTCCAGCAGCGACGCCTGGTCGAGCCGCTGGACGCTCTGGGCGATGTTGGTCGTGCCGTGGGTGTCCACCGAGGCATAGAGGTCCCCGGCCAGCGCCAGGACCTCCCCGTAGGTCAGCCCGTCCCGGATCGCCCGCTGCTGATCGGGGGTCCCATGGTTCCACCGGTCGACCCATTCTTGGGGCCAGCCGGCCGTCGGCGTGGCATGGTTGGGGAGATCCCGGCGGTGGGCGTCGAGGACGATGAACCCCCCGGTGGGGCTCCCCGGGGCAGTGTCGCCGAGCTGGACGTGCTCGTAGCTCTCGAAGCGTTGGATGACCGGGGCTGGCGTCGTCGAGGCCACGCCGATCCGGCCGGTGCTGATCGGATCGGCGGTGCTGGTCGGGGCAGCGGTGCTGCGCTCTGGGAGCACCGTACAAACCCGGCAGCGGGCTTCGTGCTCGAAACGGTCGCTGGGATCGCTGAGCACCAGGCCACCGCCGGCGGGGGCGCCTGTGACGGGCCCCCGGTGCTGTTGGACCACGTGGGTCAGCTCGTGGACCAACGTCTGCATGCCGTCGAAGGTGTCGGGGGCGTAGGCGCCGGTGCGGAACACCAGATGTGGACCGGCGGTGTAGGCACGGGCCCCGATCGCGCGGGCCGAGCGGTCGGCTGGCGCGTCGCGGTGCACCCGGACGCCCTCGAAGCTGAGCCCGAAGCTCGGCTCGACCCGTCGGCGGACACGAGGGTCGAGTGGTTCCCCGGGCTGGCGGAGGACCTCGGACACGGCCCCGGCAGCGACGGTCGCTGACGGGCGGACGGAGGCCGTGTCGTGGTTACGGGCGGGCACCTGCGATGGCCGGCGTCCCGTTGGCAGCGCGTTCCGGGCTCGCGACGACGCCGTGCGAGGCACGCCGTTGCGGCTGCCGATGGTGGTCGCCCGGACCGGGACCCTCGGCCTGCTCGCGGGGGCAGGATCGAGCGCCCGGTCAGGAGCTGCGACCCGTGCCGCCACCCTCTCTCCTCCCATGGCGCGAGCATACGGGGCCATCTCTCCACCTGCTTGGGCTCCACGTGCTTGGGCTCCACGTGCTTGGGCCAGTGGCTACGCCAACAGGGAGCGCACCTCGCTGGCGATCTGCAGGTCCTCGCGGGCGGCGACGACGAGGACACGCACCTTCGCTCCGGCAGCGGTGACGTCCGCGTCGAGTGCAGGAGCGGCGTTTGCACGCTCGTCGAGCTCTACCCCGAGGAAGCCGAGCCCGGCCGCCGCCCCAGAGCGGATCGCCGCTGAGCTCTCCCCGACGCCGCCGGTGAACACCACGGCGTCCAAGCCGTTCATGGCGCTGGCCATGGAGGCCACGCCGGCCCGCAACCGGTGCAGGTACACCTCGATCGCAAGCACTGCGGGCGCCTCGTCACGATCAGCGGCCGCCAGGGCCTCCGACATGTCGGAGGTCCCCGCCAGCGCCATCAAGCCCGACCGGTGCTCGAGCGCGTCGGCGACCTCGTCGACATCCACCCCGGCGTGCCGGACCAGCCAGGTCACGAGGCCAGGGTCGACCGTCCCCGAGCGGGTGGCCATCATCAGCCCTTCGAGGGGGGTGAACCCCATCGTGGTGTCGACCGGCATCCCGTCTCGGACAGCAGCAAGCGACGCGCCGGCGCCAAGGTGGCAGGTCACCACACGCAGCTGGGCGGCCGGGCAACCGAGCAGGTGCGCGGCACGGCGGCCGGCGTAGGAGTGGCTGAGGCCGTGGAAGCCGAAGCGGCGCACACCGAGCCGCTCGCGCCACTCGCTCGGCACCGGGTAGGTGGCCGCCGCCGCCGGCAGAGTGGCGAAGAACGCGGTGTCGAAGCAGGCGACAGTCGGGGTGTCGGGGAGCGCCGAGCGAACCGCAGCGATGCCAGCCAGTGACTCCGGCTGGTGCAAGGGGGCAAGGTCTGCCAGCTCGCGAATGGCATACTCGGTCGAGGTGTCGACCAGCACCGCACCGCCGAACCGGGCGCCGCCGTGCACGACCCGGTGGCCCACCGCGTCGACCTCGTCAGCGACTCGATCTACCGCCGTTCGTAGCTCGCTTGCATCGAACACGCCGTGATGGGCGGCGATGTCGTGGGCGAGGAGGACGGCGTCATCGGTGCCGAGCAGCCGGAGCTTCAGGCTCGAGGAACCGGCGTTGACCACGAGGACCCGCGTCAGCGCTACCACCTCCAGTCGGTGATCTCCGGGTCGTCCTCGCCGTGCTCGCGGGTGTAGGCCCGTGCCCGCAGCCGGGCGTCCTCCATGTCCTGGCGGACATCGGCAGCCCACTCCCGTAAGCGCGGCACTCGGTCGATGACGTCCATGACCAGGTGGAAGCGGTCGAGGTCGTTGAGCATGACCATGTCGAACGGCGTGGTGGTGGTGCCTTCCTCCTTGTAGCCCCGGACGTGGATGTTGTGGTGGTTCTTCCGGCGGTAGGTGAGACGGTGGATGAGCCACGGGTAGCCGTGGTAAGCGAAGATCACCGGCCGGTCGGTGGTGAACAGGGCGTCGAACTGGGCATCCGGCAGGCCGTGGGGGTGCTCGGTGTCGGGCTCCAGGCGCATCAGGTCGACGACGTTGATGACCCTCACCGCCAGGTCGGGGAAGCGCTCGCGCAAGATGGCGGTGGCGGCGAGGATCTCCAGGGTCGGGACATCTCCGGCGCAGCCGAGCACGACGTCGGGACGACCACCCCGGTCATTGCTCGCCCACTCGAAGATGCCAAGCCCACGGGTGCAGTGCAGGATCGCGTCGTCCATGCTCAGGTAGGTGAGCGCCGGCTGCTTGCCCGCCACCACCACGTTGATGTAGTCCCGGCTGCGCAGGCAGTGGTCGGCCACCGACAGCAGTGTGTTGGCGTCGGGGGGCAGGTAGACCCGCACGATCTCGGCCTTCTTGTTTATGACATGGTCGATGAACCCCGGGTCTTGATGGGAGAAACCGTTGTGGTCCTGGCGCCAGACGTGGCTCGACAGCAGGTAGTTGAGGGAGGCGATCGGGCGCCGCCACGGAATCGTTCGGGTGGTCTTTAGCCACTTGGCGTGCTGGTTGACCATCGAGTCGACGATGTGGATGAACGCCTCGTAGCAGTCGAAGATCCCGTGCCGGCCGGTCAGCAGGTACCCCTCGAGCCAGCCCTGGCAGAGGTGCTCGGAGAGCACCTCCATGACCCGGCCCTGCGGGGCGAGATGTTCGTCGCCGGGCAGGATCTCGGCCTCCCAGACCCGGTCGGTCGCTTCGAAGACGGCTGAGAGCCGGTTGGAGGCGGTCTCGTCCGGACCCATGACCCGGAATGTGGCGGGGTTGGCCCGGATCACGTCGCGCAGGAAGCCCCCCAGCACCATGGTCGCCTCGGCGATGCCGGCTGCCGGCTCGTCCACTGCTACGGCGTACCGGCGGAAGTCGGGCAGCTCCAGGTCGGTGAGCAGGAGGCCGCCGTTGGCGTGGGGGTTCGCGCTCATCCGCCGGGCGCCGTCCGGCGCGAGGTCGGCCAGGTGGGCGGGTAGGTGTCCCGAGTCGTCGAACAACTCCTCGGGCCGGTAGCTGCGCATCCACTCCTCGAGGGCTCGGAGGTGCGAGGGGTTGGTCCGGGCTTCGGCGATCGGCACCTGGTGGGCCCGGAAGGTGCCCTCGACCGGCAGACCATCAACCTCCTTCGGGCAGGTCCAGCCCTTCGGGGTACGCAGCACGATCATCGGCCAGGTCGGGCGCCGAGGCTCACCACCAGAGCGGGCCATGCGCTGGATACGCGCGATGTCGTCCAGGGCGTCGTCCATGGCACCAGCCAACTGCTGGTGGACGATGGTGGGATCGTCGCCACCGACGAAGATCGGCCGGTGCCCGTAACCCTGGAGGAGCCGGGCGAGCTCGTGGTCGCCGATCCGGGCCAGCACTGCCGGGTTGGCGATCTTGTAGCCATTCAGATGCAGGATCGGCAGGACGGCACCGTCGGTGACCGGGCTCAGGAACT